>JBOGLI010000395.1:0-21348 GCA_050746165.1 Terriglobales bacterium
AGTTCTGGCTTTGGGTCGCATCGTGGGCCATCTTCCTGCAGAAACCGTCCGACCTCGGACACAGCGACGAAGGCTACTCTCTTCCGCCGCTTGAAGTGCACTGGCACGAGGTTCCCAGTGATCACGCCAATGCCGGCCAGGAGCCGAGCGGACAGGGAAGGCTGCTGCGCAATGCAGCACTGGGCGTGACGGACGCGGCGCGCGAGAAGCGAGATTCACTTCCGGCGCGATTGGCGAAGCTGATGGAATTGCGCGCCGAGAATCCATCCGCTCACCGGCTGTTGTGGCACGACCTGGAAGCAGAGCGGGACGCGATTGAGCAGGCGGTTCCAACTGCCGTCAGTGTCTATGGCGCGCAGGACTTGGAGGAACGCGAACAAGCCATCGTCGATTTCTCAGATGGAAAGATTCAGGAGCTCGCCGCCAAGCCGGTTCTCGCTGGCAGCGGCTGTAATTTCCAGCGTCACTGCGCGTGGGAGATCTTCCTCGGCATCGGCTTCAAGTTCAATGACTTCATCCAGGCCGTCCATAGGTGTCACCGCTTTTTGCAAACGCGAGCCGTCCGTATCGATTTGATCTACACGGAAGCCGAGCGAGAGATCAAGCGCACCCTGCAGCGCAAATGGCAGCAGCACGATGCCATGACGGCGAAGATGTCGGACATCATCCGTGAGTTCGGACTATCGCATGAAGCCATGGCCCAGGCCTTGCGCCGGAGCATGGGCGTTGCGCGCGTCGAAGTTGTCGGCGACAACTACACGCTCGTCAACAATGACGCCGTGCTTGAAACGCGCGCCATGGACGACAACTCCGTCGACCTGATTCTGACTTCAATCCCGTTCAGCACACAATACGAATATTCGCCGTCGTATAACGATTTTGGGCACACGGAGGACAACGAGCACTTCTTCCGGCAGATGGACTTCCTCACGCCGGAACTGTTGCGCGTGCTGCGCCCGGGACGCATTGCCGCCATTCATGTGAAGGACAGAATCGTGCCCGGCGGCATGACCGGCCTCGGATTCCAGACGGTCTATCCGTTCCACATGCGGACCTACGATCACTTCGCCCGGCACGGCTTCGCTTACATGGGGATGAAGACGATCGTGACGGACGTCGTGCGGGAGAACAAACAGACGTACCGTCTGGGCTGGACCGAGCAGTGCAAGGACGGCACGAAGATGGGCGTTGGGATGCCGGAATACCTGCTGCTGTTTCGCAAGCCAACGTCGGATACCACGAACAGCTACGCCGACATCCCGGTGGTAAAGGATAAGAAAAAGTACACCAGATCGCGTTGGCAAATCGACGCGCACGGCTGCGCGCGATCCAGCGGCGAACGCCTGCTCACGCCCGCAGAGATCCGGGACCTGGAGCATCAGCTCATCTTCAAACTGTTCCGCGAGTACTCGCTCAGCAACGTCTACGATTTTGAGCACCACGTCGCGCTGAGCGAGTCATTGGAGCGCTGCCGCGAGTGTGGACATATCCACACCGGGGACAAGCGCTGCGACGATTGCCCGTGCACGATTGCCGGGGACCGGCTGCCGAAGACATTCATGTTGTTCCAGCCGCCGTCCTGGCATCCGGACGTTTGGACGGACATCACGCGCATGCGGACTCTGAATGGTGCGCAATGGTCCAAGGGCAAAGAGATGCACCTTTGCCCGATGCAGTTCGACATCGCCGACCGTGTGATTGCGCAGTACTCAATGGCTGGTGAAGTCGTCTACGACCCGTTCTCCGGGCTCGGAACTGTACCGCTGCGCGCGCTTCTCCTCGGCCGCAAAGGCGTCGGGTGCGAGCTGTCGCCAACATATTTCGTGGACGCGTGCGGACACTGTGAAGCGGGCGCAAAGAAGCTGGCCACGCCAACGTTGTTTGACGCGCTGAGCGCCGATTCATCTGCGGCCGAGGAAGTGCCGACGGAGGAACTCGCATGAGCGCCGGCCCGCGCGTGCTGGTCCGTATAGCTCCGTTGGAGGTGATGAAGGTGTGGTACTCGATCTTCGGAGTTGTTATGGATGATTCCGAATTATCCGACCACGAGAAGATGGCGAAATTGAAAGTACTCCGGGCCCAGCTGGCGGCAGTAGCTACAGATGACGAGGTTGCGAACGTATAATGACGACCAAGCTGACTATCGGGCGCGACGTAGAGCGCGATAAACAATTCATCCTGCCCACAGATGTCGTGACATCAACGCAAGTCGTGTACGGCGGCAAGGGAATGGGTAAGACGAACTATGGCGCGGTCCTCGCCGAAGAACTTTCGCGCGCGGGACTGCGCTGGTGCGCTCTGGACCCAATGGGCGTGTGGTGGGGTTTGCGCCACTCGGCCGATGGCAAAGGACCGGGTGTCGAGTGCCTGATCCTTGGCGGCCCTCACGGCGACATTCCGATCGAGCCGACCGGCGGCGCTGTTGTCGCCGACCTCGTCGCCGATGAAAACGTCAACGTCATCGTCGACTTCTCGCGCAAGCCGAATGGTGAGGCGTGGGGAGTTGGGGAGAAGGTTCGCTTTGTTCGCGACTTTGGAAAGCAGCTATTCAAGCGGCAGAGCAGCCTGGTCGACGGTCGCCGGCGCGAGCCGCTGATCGTGATCATGGACGAGGCGGCGCGCTATATCCCGCAAACGGTTTTCAAGAGCGCAGACCGCGATAATCCCGAAGCGGAATGCCTGAGCACATGGGCGACGATTACCGAGGAAGGGCGGAATTTCGGCATCGGCATAGCATTCCTCACTCAGCGTAGTGCGCGTCTCAACAAAGCTGTCGCCGAGCTCGCCGACTCCATGATCGCCTTTCGCACGATCGGCCCCAATTCTGTTGCTGCCGTGATCGATTGGCTTGGCGAACACGTTCCGAAGGAACAGATCAAAGCCCACATTGAACGCTTGCGATCTCTGCCTCGTGGGACGGCGCTGATGGTGTCGCCAGGTTGGCTGCAATTCGAAGGTATCGTCGCAGTACGCGAGCGCGAAACCTTTGACTCCAGCGCGACGCCTAAACCCGGTGAGCGAGCCCATAAAGTCACCGGCGCCGCGGCGAAACCGGATTTGGCGAAGTATGCCGAGCGGATGAAGGAGACGATAGAACGGGCGAAGGACAGCGATCCGAAGGAACTGAAAAAGAAAATCGTGGACCTGGAGCGTCAACTCAAGAACGCGCCCTCCGTTACCAAAGAGGTCGCGGTTGTCGACGAAGCATCCATCCGATCAGCCGTCGAGCGGGCGGTTGCGCAGCGCGATCGTGAACACGCCCAGCAACTGTCGGCACACCAGGCGATCATTGAAAAGCTACAGAACGCCCTGGCATCAGTCGGCAAAGTGGCAGCCCGGTTCGTGTCCGTCGAACTGCCGAAAGAGAAGCACGCGCCTATCGAGATCGAACTGCCGCGCGCTCCGCGCACGTCACGGGTGATCCCAAGGCAAGGGCCAGCGGCGGCGAAGAAGCCAACTCCCGTTACAGGAGACGGTGTCCTCTCAGGCACCGCCCGCAAGATGCTCGGAGTCCTGGCGTGGTATCCAGACGGAGCGAGTCGCAGCTTTGTCGCGCACATGGTAGGCGTAAAGCCGACAACTGGAACATTCCGTAATTACCTCTCGGAGCTGCGCACCAATCAGTTCATGGTCGACACGGGATCGCTGCTGAAGATCACGGAGCCCGGCGCCGAATACCTTGGCGACGATATTCCAGCGCCGCCGCAATCGACAGATGAGGTAATGGATCTTTGGCAATCACGCCTGAGCGGAACGCCGTACAAGATGCTGGCGCACCTGGTTGAGCGCAACGCGAAGCCGATCTCGCGCGACGATCTCGGCGATGCCGTGGGGATCAGTAGCAGTACAGGAACGTTCCGCAATTACATGAGCGAGCTGCGAGTCGCCGGCCTGATCGCTGAGCCTGACAAGCAGAATGTCGCGGCCAATCGCGAGACTCTATTTCTCTGATTTGACATTCCAGCCATAGGAGGCAAATGCAAATGAAAGATCAACTCGAAGCCCTGGTCCTGCAGATGTACAAGAGCGGCGTCCTCTACTCGGAGGCCGTTCGCGAATTCAAGAAGCGATTCATCCTCACCGTTCTTCAGGAGAACCAGGGGAACCAGTGCAAGGCGGCGCGCCAGTTGGGCATGCATCGCAATACGCTCTCCCGCACGATTGCTGAGCTGAAGGTCGACGTCCGGCAACTACACAACGCGGCCCGTCGTCCGCCGCGGAGCGTGCGCCCGGTTACCGTCGCGTCAGAGCGCAATGCCAGTCTGGGGGCCTGAATGCCGCGCTGGACGCCACAGAAACGGCTCACCAAGGAAGCGTTCCTCGGTCTGCTCGACGCCCATCTGTTCGTATCGATGGACGTTGATGGCGATGGCCACTCGGTGATGGTGTGCTCCTGCGGCGTGCGGCTGCGTTGCGCGCGCATATCGAATCCCGAACGAGTGTATCGGGAGCATTTAGCCGAGTACATTGAACGCATGGTGAAAGCGGCTATGCAGACAGGCACCGGACGTGACGCTTATTGATGTCAATCACGGCCGGTCTCCTAAACGGGGCGACATATTGCAGTCTAACCTCGGCGACCGTCGTGAGCGCACATGGATGATCCTGCGAGTGCATCGGATGCACACCCAGCCCAATGGTGTGCCGCGGTTCAAGTTGTGGATGGCGCGCTGGTGGGAGCTTGAGCCCGACATGCGCATGCGTCTTTACAGATCGGCTGAACGAAATGGTGGTCAGCAGGTGATCTACTTCCGTAGGTATCCCGCTAAAAAGAGGCAAAGGAATACCTGGTGAAATCCGAAGATATTTTCGACATTGTCCATGAGCGGGTCCGCGAGTACCGCGCCTTATCCGATCGCGCGGAGCATTACGTCGTGCGCTCAACCCGCACCCAGAAGTACGAAGTTAAAGTGAACGGGCGAACCATCAGGAGTACTGGCGGCGAGTCAAAAAAGATTCAGCGCGTGTCGACCATCGCCAGCCGCGGTCACATCACGGCGATCCGGCCGGACGCCTGCGCGAAAGACGGACCGCCCAAAGTCGGCAACGTCCGCCATGAATACATCGCAGATTTCCAACTGGCCGGCGAGCGCGCCCTGGCGAACTATCCAAAGAGATTCCGGGCGTTCGTGCTTTATTACGTCGAAGGAACAAAACGGGATCTGGTAATACGCGAGCTCAGCCTGCGAGATGGAACCTTTGACCGCTGGTGCGACCACATTCGCAAATCCGTTGGGGAGGAACTGCGGACAACGGACCTATACCCGCCGCGGATGTACCGGCGGAGAACAGATCTGATTCCGGGAAATTGAAGCAATCTACGATGGAGGATGGAGAAAATGAAAGCGCCTAGCAATGAAGTAGAACTGGCAGTATCGAGTGAAGATACTCGCTATCAACTTAAGGACGTTCTGCTCGACGCCGAGAACGGTCGCATCATCGCAACAGACGGCCACATGATTGTTCGTACCGCCGTGGACATGGATGGTCTTCGTTCGGGAGTTGTTCCACCCGGACTGCTACGCCTCGCACGCGCGTTCAGCGGCGACGTTACCTGCATCGGCGACGAACTGGTCATTCGCGTAAAATTGGATGACAGCGCGAAATACCCAAAGTCCGACTCTTTGAAGTGGGGCGCCTACAGCGGTTCTCCGAGCGTAACGCTGAACCTCGAACTCCTTAAGCAACTCGTGACAGCCATGGACGAAAAAGGCGGCGATCCGTCGTTCTCGATGTGGATCAAGGGCCCAACCGATCCGATCCTTGTGGCGTTTCATCGGGGACAGAGCGTTGGGCTGTTGATGCCGCAACGGAACAGCGATTCCATCACCGCCGAAGACGTGTTGAAGCGTGGGGCCAGGAAGCCGACCGTCGCCGTCAGCCGGAGTGCCGATGAATGTTCCTTACCAGTAAACGGCACATAGGCAACCTTTATGGGCTGCAGCACTTACGGTGCAAGATTGTTCTTGACACTGCCGTGTGACTTAGCTAATTCTCTCACCATGTAATACCAGCCGTTGGGAGGAGAAATGCCAAACAACGACGGCCGGTGTGCGATTTGCGCAGAACGCCCGGGATGCCGACCCGGGCGTTTCCATTTCGTCCCACTTCACTCGACGGTGACTGCCTAACCAGATGGCGACACGTCGTCCGACCTGCGATGTCTGTGGCGTGTGGGGACACTCGAAGGCCGCATGTCCACTGCGTCGATTGAACGAGCAGCAGGAGATCGCGTCGAAGCAGAGGTTGCGTGCGAAAGACGATTCCGATTCCGGCGCGCCGAAGACGCGCAGACAGAGTTCTGCCGCAACGCGCGGAGTGATCGCGAAGTGATCGGTTCGCCCATGCGAGTTTTTCCGGCCATTGTTTTGTCGTTCGCGTTTCTCGGTTGCCACCACCAGCCGGCGCACCCGAAGGTCATGCCCGTTGTTTTCCGGGACTGTCGCGTGACACATCGCAATCCTGATCAGTGCGAGTGTCACAGCGGTGAATGGATGCGGGACGCAAAAACCGGCGGCTGGGTCGTACAGCGCCTGACCGCGACGCGAAAGGCGAAATGAACGACACGCGCGAAGTCATCCGCTGCCCGAAGTGCACGCTCAATCAGTTCAAAACAGCTTCCCAGAAATGCCGTCGCTGCCGGTTCTCCCTCGCGCCAGAACCGGAACCAATCCAGCCGAAGGCTGCCGCGGTCCCGCCGCCTGTCCTGACCGGTTCCCGACTCACGCTCGATACTGCGCTCGCAGCCGTACTCATCTACGCCCGCCAGAGGTCCGGATTGAGTCAGCGCGACGTTGCTCTCCGCATGCGCGTTCCGCGCACCTACATCAGCAAATTTGAGAACGGCAAAGCAACGCCGACCATCGCCAGCCTGTACAAGATCGCCGCCGCCATTGGCGTTTCACCCCAACGACTTGTCCTGATGGCGGACGTCGCCGCCGGCCGCGGCATCCCCGATTTCGGCAGCAGTCTGAAGCATTCGTCGTCACCCGTCCTCGCGGCAGCTGTGCATACTCCGTCCGCGTCACGGGCGACATTCGCGTAGTTCATGCCCATCGCGCCGCAGCGCGAGTGTTCCGTGCCAGGCTGCGGGCAACTGACAAGCGACTCGCGCTGCGAAGCGCATCGGGGGCAGCGCGGAAACTCGGCGGCGATCGATCGCGTGCGCAGCCAGGATCCGATGCGGCGGCTGTACTCAACCGCTCGCTGGGAACGATTACGGGCGATGGTGCTCCGTCGCGACCCGTTGTGCAAGATCGCGAAGCTGTGCACCGCGGTGGCCGGTCTTCCGGCGCCCAGCACGGACGCTGATCACATCACGCCTTGGCGTGAAGGCGGAGACTTCTGGGACCTGGATAACCTCCAGGGCGCGTGCCATGAATGTCATGCGTGGAAAACGGCCAACGAACAAATTCTGAAACGAAATCGAGGAGAAGAAAAATGGCAAAGACAACCAACCGCGGCTGGAGTAAGACGCCCACCACCTCACCCGACTATCACGTCGGCTCACCGCTGGTTAACCACGACGCCGCCCTGGACGATCTCGACAAGGTATTCGCCGTCGAAGTCGACGCTGGTGATGGCGCAATCGCCATCAAGGAAGGCACGGCCGTGATCACCAAGGGCAGTGCTGCTGCCCTCACCCTCGCCGCCCCGGTCGCCGGGCTCCCCTCTGCCGCCACTCCCGGCGATGACGGCAAGGTCCTCCGTATCGTGTCGACCACGGCGTTTGCGAACGTTGTCACAACCCCGGCCAATAAGCTGAACGGCAACAAGCTGACTGCGACGTTTGCCGCAGCGGCCGGTGGTGGCCTGCACCTCATCGCCTACAACGGCGTGTGGTACGTGCTGGGCAACAACGGCGTGACGCTGACCTAACCGCAAGTCTTATCCCTTCGTGCGGTTGGTTGATGAGGCGCGATTCGTCCCGGTCGCGCCTCATTCGTATCCAGGAGCAGGCATGAGCAGGTTCATTCGCTGGGATGTCATCGCGATGGCGATCGCGTTGGGCGTTGTGTTCGGCTTCGAAATGCTGGGCGTGTTTACCGATCGCTACGTCACCATCACAGCGATTGTCCGCGCCTACGTACCGAAGTGGGCGTGTGCAATGGTCTGCGGCTGGCTCTTCTATCACTTTGTAATCCAATGACATGCGGATGGGGTAGGGGGTCGAGTTCTGTGCGATTTTGCGCGCCGCCGACCGTGGGTGCATGAACGTCTGAAAATCCGCGTTATTAAATCCGCGAAATGAGAGGCCGAAAACCCAAGCCGACGTCCCGGCAAATTGCCGAGGGCGATCCTCGAAAGAAAGGGAAGGGCAAGCTCCGGGAGCGGCTTGCGAGCGAGCCCAACGCAACGCGCGGCCTGCCTCCATGTCCACGTCACCTGCGCGGCCGTGGGCGGGCTGCCTGGAAGTTCTGGAGTGCGGAGCTAGCCGACATGCAACTGGATAATCGTCCTGACGCGATGATGCTCGAAGGCGCCTGCGTCAACTATGCCCGGGCTGTCGCCGCGGACCTGATCGTTGAGCGCGAAGGCATGATCGTCACGGAAAGCTATGTGAACGACGAAGGCGAGATCATCCCGCTCAAGCAGAAGTACCACCCGGCGATCACGGTCAGCAATTCCGCCTGGCGCCAGGTGCGCGCCTTCTGTTCCGAGTTTGGATTGTCGCCGGTAAGTCGCACTCGTTTGTCGATAGAGAAGCGCGAAAAGCCAGAAGACGATCTCGCAACGCTTTTGTCGCAACCGCGGCAGCCGAGGCAGACGGTCCAGTAATGTGGCGTTCGATGAACAGAAAGCAGACGCGGCCTGCAACTTCTTCGAGCGGGTGCTCAAGCACACGGCTGACGAATGGTGGGGCAAGCCGTTCCTGCTGGCACCTTGGGAAGAGGAAGCGCTACGCACGATCTTCGGGACAATTGACGAGTCGGGCAACCGCGTAATCGAGATGGCCTACTTGGAAGTTCCTAAAAAAGCCGGGAAGACGGAGTTCGTGGCCGGCATCCTGCTCTACGTCCTGGTGACAACGAGCACGCCGGGATGCCAGGCCTATGGCGCCGCCGCGGCTACCCGGCAGGCCATGAACGTCTATCGCGCGGCCTGCAAGATGGTCGAGCAGTCGCCTGTGTTGGGCAAGCGGCTGCGCATCATGCGCGGTACAAACCGCATCGTCAAACGAACCGATCCGGATTCGTTCTACGCCGCGGTCGCCGCCGATGGCGACTTTGGCGACGGCGTCAATCCGGCGTTCACGGTCGCGGACGAAGTGCACCGGTGGAAGACGCGCAAGCAGCTCGAGAACTGGGATGTCCTCAGCAAGGGCGGCATTACCCGAAGCCAGACACTGACCATCGGGATTACGACCGCCGGCGTCCAGGACGAGAGTCCGCTGGCGTTGAAGCTCCACGACAAAACGCGAAAGATCAAAGACGGCATCGTTCGCGATGGCCGGTTCTTTGGCCGCATTTATGCCGCGGATCGCACAGACGACCCGGGAGCACCGGCGACCTGGCTCAAGGCCAATCCATCGCTCAAAGACAACGGCGGCTTCCTCGAGATCGACAAGATCCGCAAGGAGTACGAATCGGCCGTCGCAGAAGGTGACCTGACATCGTTCAAGCGGTACTTCCTGAACGTCTGGGATCAGCGAGAGGACCGCGCCATCGACATCGGCAAATGGGACATCGGGCATGGCGGCTGGAAAGCCGAAGGCCTTCTACCAAAGCCGGAAGATGCGAAGCCGGAGGAAGTCCGGCCGCTGCCGCATGAATACGTCAAGCGCTTCTTTGGCAGGCGGGCATGGGCGGGCGTCGACATCTCCATGACGACCGACTTTACCGCAGTCGCATTCGTGTTCCCGCGCGAGACCACTGGCGAGAAGGACGAATACGATGTCCTTCCGTTCTTCTGGCTGCCGGCGGAAAAACTGCGCAAACTCGAGTTGAAGCTGTCTGTCCCTTTGTCACATTGGGAACGGGATGGGTTCCTTGAGGTATGCGATGGAGGAGTCGTCGACCTCCGCGACATTGAGGCGCGCCTGAAGTGGGGCGCTTCGATGTTCGACCTGCAGGAAATCTGCTGGGATCCGTGGAACTCACGGCAGAGCTCCGTATCGATGATTGAGCAGGGGTACACGTGCATTGAGGTCCGGCAGGGTTTCGCGACGCTCAACGAGCCGACGAAGAAGGTTTTGGAGCTCGTCGAGCGCGGCGGCCTGCACCACGGCGGCCATCCCATCCTGCGATTTAATGCCGGCTCTGCCTGCCTGCATCCCGACCGGAAAGACAACGTCATGTTCGACAAGCCGGACCGGGCAAAGAATGCGGCACGGATTGATGGCATGGCGGCGACGGTCAACGCGCTTTCCCGCGCGATGCTGAACGCGTCGTCGAAGCCGAATCGCGATTCGATTTTTGATCGGGGAGCGTTCTGGGCATGAAGCAGATCACGCAGACGGTCATCGATGCGGGATGGGGCAACTGCTACACCGCATGCATTTGCTCCATCTTTGAACTCGACCTGTCGCATATGCCTGTGCTGCCGTCGCGCGAGGAGATTCAGCGCCGGGCAGATACAAAGGAGCCGTCCGACCGGAATTTCGAAGACGAACGCCGCAACGCTTGGCACAAGATGTGGAACGATTGGTTCGAAGCCAACAACCTTCAGCGCGTAGCTTTCGATGTCAATCTCTTCAGTTCGTATTCGCGCCGCAATCTCGGTTGCTACCACATCATCAACGGCCCATCGCCGCGCGATCCTGAGCAGAACAAGGGCGGCTACGGCTACGACGGCATGTTGCACAGCGTGGTTGGGCGCAAGGGTCTGATCATATGGGACCCGCATCCTTCGCGCGTCGGACTTCTGGCCATCGACAGTTACGAACTCATCGTCCCGACTGACCCAGCGCGTCCGATCCTTGAGGGCTATCGGGCTACAGAGGCCGCCCGATGCTGAGTCGTGTGCGCGCAGCGGTACTTAGCAAGGAAGCAATCGCGCTCGCCGGCCTGGCTCTCGTCGTGTCCGGGGTTCACATGATTTACCGTCCAGCGGCGTACATCATCGCTGGCGCGCTGCTGTTTGTATACGCGTACGCAACCGCAAAATAGATGCCGCTTCTTACGTTGGAATGTAATGTCCGCCTGCGTCGCTTTCGGATGCGAGCGTTTCTCGTGTTCGCACAACTCGCGGCCTACATCGGGAAGGACCTCGGCGCCGTGGTCGTAAACGGCAAGAGAATATCGACAGTCTCCGCCACCCTAAGCGTGGACGTTAAGGCTTCCTGAATTATGGGATTTCTGAAAGAGCTGCGCTCCAGTCTGGAGAATCCCGCGACGCCTCTCTCGTTCCCCGCAGAGTGGCTGCTCGACATCTTCCAAGGCGGGCGCACCGATTCCGGGATCCGCGTCTCTGAGCTCACGGCCCTCCAGGTCACGACCGTTTACGCCTGCGTGGACATCATCTCGAGCAATATCGCCCGGCTCCCGCTGAACGTGTACGAGATCACAGGAGACGATGCCAGCCGGTTGGCGCGTGAACAGGACCTGCACTGGCTTTTGCATAGCGAACCGAACGAGGAGATGACATCGTTTGTGTTCCGCAAGGCCATGCAGTGCCACGCGCTGCTTTGGTCGAATGCCTACGCCGAAGTTGAGCGCGATGCGATGGGCCGACCGGTCGCGTTGTGGCCGCTAAGTCCGGCACAAACCAAGCCGCGGCGGGCGACCGAGGGATTCTCCTGGACCGCCTACAACGGGGAGTTCATCACCGTAAAAGCGGGCGAGCTGTTCTATTCGACGACTGAGGGCGGGACCTCGCATTTCCCAGAGCGGCCGATTCACCGACTGGACATGATTCACATCCTCGGCCTGTCGCTCGACGGTCGGATCGGAAAGGAAGTCGTTGAGCTCAGCCGGCAGGCGATCGGCCTGTCGCTCGCGGCTGAGAAGTTCGGCGGCAAATTCTTCGCCAACGGTCTACGGCCGTCCGGCGTCGTCACGCTCCCGCAGAACATGAAGGAGCAGGCCGTCGAGAACTTTAAGCGTTCGCTGCAGGAGTCCTGCGGCGGCGAGAACTTGCAGCGCCCGATGGTGCTGGAAGAGGGGATGACTTGGACGCAGCAGACGACGGCGCCCAACGATGCCCAGTTCCTGGAGACTCGAAAATTCCAGCGCGAGGAACATTGCGCGATATTCCACGTGCCGCCGCACATGGTCGGAGAGTCGGGAGGCACGAACCGGTCCACGGCTGAGCAGTTGGGCATGGAGTTCCTGACCTACACCCTGTCGCCATGGCTGGAGCCGTGGAAGCAGGAAATGCACCGCAAGCTGTTCCCGCAGCGCGGCCGCACGGCCAACAAGTTCTATCCCGACTTTGACGTTGAGGACCTGATGTACCCGGACGCGGACAGCCGCGGCAAGTACTACGCCACGCTGAAGCAGTGGGGCATCGCCAATACCGATGACATTCGGCGGAAGCTGAAGTGGAATCCGGTGGGCGGCAAGGCCGGCCAGACTCTGTGGATGCCGGTGAACATGATGGACGCCGACGATCCTATGACGTCATCGCCCATGTGAGGATTTGACGGAGGCGGCGCAAAGAAGGACGGCGAGGGCAAGGGCGGTGATCAGGAGAATAAGCGCTACGCCAGGGCCTACGGACGCCTCTTTTCCGCAGCATTTCAGCGCGTAATCGAGCGCGATAACGCCGATTCCGAGTCCTTTTACCGCGCATTTGGGCCGGTTCTTTCGGCGATCGCGGACGGCATGGCCATGAACATTGCCCCGCTACTCGGCGCCGATTCCTCCATGACACCATCCGAGGAAGTATCCGGGTTCGTCCGGCAGTTCACGGATGGCATGTGCAAGCGCCACGCCGAGTGGAAGACGCGCGCAGATGCAGAGCGCACAGAGTTGGACCGTTCCATCCGGTCTATCAAGTTTGCAGTCTATCGCGATGTGGCGACGCAGATCGCCGCCGCAGAGCAGGCCAAAAATCTTCCGGCTCTTCCAGCCGCAGGAGCATAAGCAAATGAAAAACGTGATTGAACGCCGCTTCATGCGGACCGAGGTTCGGGCGAAAAAGGCCGGCGATGGCCCTTCGACGGTAAGCGGCTACGCGGCCGTCTTTAACCAGGTTACCGATCTCGGCTATTTCCGCGAGATCATCGTGCCGGGAGCGTTTAAGCGCGCACTGCAGGAAGGCCAGGACGTCCGCTGCCTGTTCAATCACGACCCGAACTACATCCTCGGTCGGACGAAGAGCAAGACGCTCACGCTCAGCGAGGATACAAATGGATTGATGTACGAATGCGAGGCGCCGGCGACCGAGATTGCCCGCAGCATCCTGACTTCGATTGAGCGCGGCGATGTCGACGGCTCCAGTTTCGGATTCACCGTCCGGAAGCAGGAATGGATCGAAGAGAAGGACGAGGAAGGGCGTTTCATCACGACCCGCAAGATCCTCGACGCCGACCTTTTCGATGTGTCGCCGGTAGTGTTCCCGGCGTATGACGGCACGACCTCGGAAGCGCGATCGCGCATGTTCCCCGGCGGCATGCCGGAAGAGGTGCGCGCGCACCTGAAGCGCGACGATGAGGACGGCGAATGCCAGTGCCCCTGCGACCCTTGCCAGAACGGCGACTGTGCGGACTGCGACATGGATTACTGCGACGATCCATATTGCAATCACGCCGGAGATGACGAGGAAGAGAACTCGCGCCGGCCCAAGGGTGAGCGCCGCGGACAGACGACCAAGCGCGTCGACGGCGAGGACCTGACCGCACGCTGCTTTCTGATCGTTGGCGACAAGACCGATATGTCGACGTGGAAGCTGCCTTGGAAATTCTCGACCGATGAGAAGACAAAAAGCCACCTGCGCAACGCCGTCGCCCGCTTCAATCAACTGAAGGGCGTGAGCGAGGAGCAGAAAAAGAGCGCCTGGTCGAAGCTGAAGCGGCTGTGCAAAAAGTACGGAGTCGATGTGTCGGAAGAGAACAGCAAGAAATGGAACTTGACCGACGTTCAGTTCCGCGCCTTGCGTTCCGATGCCGTGGATCCGGACGGCGATGGCGACGACGATTCCGACGTCATCAACGCGCTGCAGGACGCCGCCGATGCCGTCGACGATTACGAAGGCATCCTCGACCAGGCCGCGGACGACTATGACGCCGACAGTCTGCGCGCGGTCTCGACGGAAGGGAAGAAGGTCATCGCCATGATCGAAAAAGCCATGGCCGCCGCGGAAAAAGAACTGAGCGAAGCCGACGAGGATGACGACACGGAGCGCGCACGCATGCGCGTCCGGGCCTTAAAAGCCGGCGTGTAAGACACACAACAAGTTCAGGCAGTGAAGGCGCTCTACGGAGCGCCTTTTTTGTTGCCCCAAAGGTTCGGCTGTTCCGGCCGTCGCCGGAAGCGGCTGCCGTGAAAGGCAAGGCGCCCGGAACAGAGCGTAGCGGTCCCCGCGAGAGCGGCGATGCGGCGCGCGACCCACAGCAGACGACGAATTTCACCAGGAGAAAACTCAATGAATCGAAGCTTCCTCACCCGTGGCGGGGAAACGCGGAAGTTCTATCGCAATATGCGCGAGAACCGTTCCGCCCGTTTGGTCGGCATTTCGCTGTTGCCGATGCTCGGCCCCGTCGCCCTGCTCGTGTTGGCCGCCTTCGCCCTCTTTTTCGGGCCGGAGCTATTCCAGCACGCGCAAGCCGCAACCATCCACGGACACGGCAGCATGCTCGCCGCCGGCGTTCCACTCGTTTCCATCCGGGAAATGCGTGAAAAGCGCGGCAAGATCGCCGACGACATGGCGAAGCTGGTGCCTGTCAGCGGCGTGATGTCGAAGGAGGATCGCGACAAATTCAACGCCATGGACGCCGATCAGGAAGCGTTGAAGGGGCAGATTGAAGCCGCAGAGCGGGCAAATGCTCTTGAGGCAGAGACTCGCACCGGTCCTCCGCGCGATTCTGTGGGCGGCGCCGATGCGGAAGCCGCTAAGGTTAAGCTGGCGAAGCGGAAGGCGGCGTTCAGCCATTTCCTGCGCGTCGGTACCGGATCCGAGGACGCACAGCGCATGGGATTGCGTCCTCTCTCCTCCGAGGAGCGCACGATTCTGCAGGAGCTGTTCAGCCGCGACGTAACGCCTGCCGAACTCCGCGACTTAGGCACTGGAGGCGGCAATGCGCTGCAAGGCGCCGGCGCCGGTTACTTCGTTGAGGTTGGGTTTGAGGACAAGATCGAGGAAGCGTTGAAATACTTCGGCGGCATGCTGCAGACTTCGACGATTCTCGACACTGCTACCGGCGGACCCCTGCCGTTCCCGACTGATAACGACACCACCAACATGGGCGAGATCGTCGGCGAGGGTCAGCAGGTGTCCACGCAGGATGTATCCGTCGCGAGCATTCTGTTCGGTGCCTACAAGTTCTCGACGAAGATGGTGCGGGTCAGCATTGAATTGCTGCAGGACTCGGCCTTCGACATCGATAGCTATCTGGCCAAGAAGTTCGCGACTCGTTTAGGCCGTGTCTGGAACAACAAGTTCACGGTCGGATCGGGCACGAGCGAACCCAAAGGGATCGTCACGGCGGCGAGCGTGGGCGTCTCCAGCGCCACCAATCCCGCGATCGTCGGCGACGACAACTCGGCGTCTCCTGATCCGACGACCCAGTTCGGCTTTATCGACCTGGTCAATCTGGAGCACTCCGTCGACGTTTCCTACCGTAACGGCGCCAAGTGGATGATGAACGACACAAGCGTCCGCTACGCCAAAACGCTGAAAGACAAGTACGGGCGCCCGTTGTGGATGCCGGGCATGGTGGCGAACCAGCCCGATTCGATCAACGGATATCCATTCGTGATCAACAACGATATGGCCGGCATCGCAACCGGCAACATCGTCGTGCTGTTTGGCCAACTGGAAAAGTACATGGTCCGTCGCGTGAAACAGTTGTCCATCGTACGACTGTCGGAGCGCTTCATTGACTACGGCCAGGTGGCGTTCCTCGGCTTCGCCCGTGCGGACGGCAACCTGCTCGACGCCGGCACCCACCCGGTCCGGTACCTGAAACTCACCTAGTCCGGAAGTTCGGCCATGAGAGGAAGGGTGGTGCTTTAGGCGCCGCCCTTTCCGCTTTTGTGGAGCGGAAACGAATGAAAATGAAACGCATCGCGGTACTGATCACCGCTCTGTTTCTGATCTCACTCTCCGGATGGGCGCAGACGCAGAACTGCGGCGACCCCACAGCTTCATACACGAACTGCCGCAACTCGCAGACGATCTCGACCAGCGGCAATTCCGTAACCATCAACAATTACGTCGGCGCGGTCACCAGCACCTTCGAAGTGAAGATCGCCGGTGCCCCGGACACGGTGAACGTGGTCATCCAGGGCTGCATGAAAGGCGGCACCTGCGACACGCTCGATACGTACACGACGGTTGCCGACTCCATCCGCAAGCCGACCATCAGCACCGTGTACGACAAATATGTCGTCACGGCCTCCTGGACGGGCGGAGCAAGTCCTAGCGTCACGGTGAATACTACCGCCACCATTGCCAGAAATAGCAGTGGTGGCGGTAGTTTCGCCACAATCACCGGCCTGCCATCTGATAACGCGAACCTTCAATCCGCGCTCGACGCCAAGGCGAATGAATCGGAACTAGGCGGCCTCACCATTACGCTCACCTCGCCTGCGGCGGGACAGATACTGAAGCTCACCGGCCCCACCACAGCGGCCAACGCCGTTCCGGCGCGCGTGCCGTCGACACAGACGGGCGCAAATTACACCTACCTCGCAGCCGATCGCGCGACCGAGGTGCGACGCTCGAATTCCGGCTCGGCGATGACCGACACCCTGCCCGACGCAAATACCACCGGCTTTGAGGCCGGGTACCCGCTGCGCGTCTGCAACGTCGATGCGACCGGCACGCTAACGATCAACCGGCAAACATCGAGCACGATCAACGCCGCAAGCTCGATTCCGATCTCGCCCAATACCTGCGCCGACTTCACTGCCGGATCGAACAACTGGACGGCGCTCACGGCGGGATCCGGAACGACGACGACCAATGCCACGCTGGCATTCGGAACAGGCACGGCGGCGATCACGATCAACACGACCGTGAACTACATGATTCTGACAGCGTCGGCGTCGCCATCCAGCACGCATTCCGGCACAGTTGGGGGCTTCCCTTTCACTGGAACCGTGACCAAGATGTGCATGGTAAACGATGCCGCCACGACCTCGACGACGGGGAATGTGACCTTCACGCTGCAAACAGCGGCAAACGGGAGTCTTCCTGTCGACACCGCAGCCGTGGTGACAGTTGCGCCTTCTACGGCACAGTACACCGTCACCTGCTCGGTAACGCTGAACGTATCCGTGACCGCTGGACAAACCTCAAACGTCTCCGTTGTCAGCGACAACGCTACCGGCACGTCCCTGCAATGGCACGGCTGGCTCATTGTGAGTCACTAAAATGAAACGCTCACTTTTTATCGCCGCGCTCTTGCTCTTCTCGCTCGCGGCGTCCGCGCAGACGACCTGGAAGCCGACCGCTGGGAGCCTCACTTGCTCCGGCGTCGGCACTCCATCGGGCGCCGTTGCGGACGTGCTGGCCTGCGCCAATGCCGCTGCGGACGGCGATACTATCTTTGTCCCGGCTGGCGGCTTCGCTTGGGGCAGCGCGATCACCGGGCTGTGCAAGTCGCTGACGTTCCAAGCCGCCGGGGCTGATCGCACCGTCGTTACCGCTACGGCGAACAACACGCTGATTAATGTCAGCAAGTCCGGCGTTTCATTCTCTGCCTGTCCCTCGAAGACAATCCGCATGACCGGGATGAAAGTCATCGGCCCATTTGGCAGCTCCGGTGCCTTCGACTTCAACTGCCTGCAGTGCACGGTGCGCGTCGATCACATCAAGGGTGTGGGCGCGATCGGCGGTACGAACGGCACCAACCGGCTCCTGCACACGCGCTACTGGAATTTCACCGGCTTGGCCGACCACATCATCCTGCAGGACCTTGGGCTTGGCTACACCGAGGGCCTGGACCCGTCCGATGGAACCACGTCGCAGAGCGGAAAGACATCGTGGGCAAGCGCGTCCACTGCCGGCACAGCGACCGGCATGGTGTTTGAGGCCTTCACGGCGAAGGACCTGAACTCGGTGCGCGAGAGCGATTGCGCCAACGGCGGCCGGCGCACCGTGCGCTACGGCTACTTTTACGTGAGCGGCCCGAATGCCGGAAATCTCGGGCCTTTCAATCATGGCTACGATTCCGTGCCCTACGCGTGCTTCGAGGCGCTCGATTACCACCTCTATTGCGACCCGCAGAATTCCGGCATGTCGAGCTGCATCGAGTTCCGCGGCGGCAGTGGAATCGTGCATGACATCCTGGCGCCCGGATCTTGGAGCTATTCACCGATTGACTTCGCAAATTACCGCTCGACGGCGGGTTGCATCGGCCAGGCCGGGTGCTCGCTCGGCGGGCAAACTCTCTGCGCGGGATATTCCGGCGTGGACGGGAACACGGCGGGCAGCGATCCGAACACCGGCCTCGCCTACAACGGTTATCCCTGCAACATGCAGGTCGGGCGCGGCGTGATGACCGTGCCCGAGCCCTGGGGCTCGTCGTCGCCGATTTACGCCTGGAAGAACTGCAAGGCGGCGAGCTGCGCCGCCGGCGATGCCAACGCGCTCGATCCCGTTCCCGCAGCGCACTTCACGGGGACAAACTACACGGCCAATCACATCGCTGCTAACCGCGATTACTATTCGTGGGTTTCGGGCTTTGACGGCACGCTCGGCGTCGGTAGTGGAAGCACCGCCGCGCGCCCGGCGACCTGCACCAAGGGCGTCGCCTACTGGAACACGACGACCTCCGCCCTGGACAAGTGCAGCGCGACCAACACATGGACGGCCGGCGCCTACGCCGATCTCGCCTATCCGCACCCAAACGACAACGGCCCATGGGTCGAAGTTGAGCCGGTCGACACGGTCCATCCGAACGGCACGGCCTACTGGCCCGGCGAGGCGATGGACTATCCGAACCAAAGCACCGCGGCCGCGAGCGCGACCAAGTCCGTCACGATTCAGAACTGGAACGCCCAGACCGACGCCAGTGATGGCTCGGTCACGATCTCCTCGATCGCGGTCGGCACCGGGCATTACGCGCTTGCGTCGGGTGGAACATGTTCTGCCGCGCCGTTCACGCTGGCCGCCGGAAGCAGTTGCACGCAGAACGTCGTCTTCCAGCCCAGCACGATCGGCCTGAAGGCGGACACGCTCACCGTGAGCTTCACGGGCGCGCCCGCCGGCAGCTCGGCCACGCTGGCGCTCTCCGGTACCGGCGAGACCGGCGGCGCGACTCCGCCCACCTGCACGCTCACCGCGAGTGCCTCCGCCGGACGCCTGGGCGATACCTACACGCTCACGCTGGTGACGGCGAACACGCCCACCTCGGCGCTCGGCGACCAGGGCACGGGGACGTGGAATGTCGCGGGCGAAGTCCGCACCATCACGCCCGTCGCGCTCGGCAGCGTCACCACGACGATTACGGTGGCAAATTCGGGCGGAAGCAATTCCTGTTCGGCTACCTACCGCGTGGATCCGCGCGCCGCCGCCATAGCGTGGTAAGTCCAATTCCGAGCAAGAGCGCCGACGCTGGCTCGGGGACCTGCGGCGGAATTTGATACAGCCCATCGATGTGGGCGGTGTAAGTGGTACCGGCAGGGTGTGACTCATTTGCGACTGAAAACGAGCCGTTCGAGTTAGATCCAACGCCCTGAAACGGATTGTCGATGTCACTTAGCATTAGCACGTATCCGTGCGGCGGAATAATGCTAAGAAATTGATAGTTCGTAAACGTCGTGTCCGATAGCAAGGTGACGGTCAGCATGTCGGCCGAAAGGTCGATGGACCAGATTCCTCCAACATTGGGAAACTCTACGCCGTCTCCAACCACGGCTGAAGTCGTAGTTCCAGCCCATGCTGCTTTGACGGTCATGCCGGTGATAGGAAGAAGGTCCGCCGCCGCGGGCAGGCAACAGAGAGAGCACAGCAATAGAACTACCAAATAGCGTTTCATAGATTGTTTAGCTCCTAATCTCGAAGAGGGGATACAAAGCTACTCGCCGTCCGGATAGCCGTCAAGCTGGTTAAAGTAACCAGCCCTGTAGTTACCCACCTGCACCCATAAAGAGGCATAGAAAACCATGGCAGACAAGGATAGGCGACAACTCGCCTGCGGGCACAACGTCGCGCCTGAAACCATTCATAGCTGCGGCGGGAGCGATTACCAGGCGCCCGTACTGCTGGACATTCTCGACGAGCTGAAGCGCATCCGCATAGCTCTCGAAAAACAGGCCGAGCAGCCACCATCCGCAGTCGACTCGAAATCCGTCGCCGAGCCGAAGTCGAAACGCCGCGAAACGAGATAATCATCCATGTCAGCCCTGATCATCGAAACAGCGCCGCAGTGTGAGCCGGTGTCGCTCGCCGACATGAAGAATTATCTGCGCTGGACCCAGAGCACGGAAGACACGCTCATTGCCACGCTTATCACGGCCGCGCGCGAGTGTGTCGAGAGCTTCACTCGGCGGAGTTTCATTAATAAGGGCCACTGCATGTCGCTGGACTCGTTTCCGTACTACACGGACACCGTGCAGTCGCAGCAGGCGTATCCGCCGGCGTCCTACTCGCTGCCGCGGTACTCGACGACGCTGTGGAACTACTCGCAGATGATCAAGTTGTTCGCCTCGCCGCTGGCCAAGGCGGCTCCGACGATCCAGTACGTTCCGAGCACGGGCGGCGCGCGCGTGACGCTCACGGGCACGCTCGATATGGCCGACACGACCAAGGATTTCCTCGCCGACAACAACAGCGAGCCGGCCCGCCTGTTCCCCAAGGCAGGGCAGTACTGGCCGGCGTGCCTGTACGTCCCGAACGCGGTCCAGGTCCATTACGTCTCCGGTTACAACGATGATGCGGCGATCGCGGCGGCAGTAACCACATGGGCAAATGCGCAGAGTCCAGCGGCGAACCAGGCCGCAAAAGACGCTTACGAATCAACGTTGCGTCAGGCCGACGCTCCGGCCACGGCCAAAGTGGCCATCATGAAGTGCGTCGCTGAATGGTGGGAGAACCGAGAGATCCTGTCGTCACTCAATCTCAAAGAAATTCCGAAGCACCTGGAGTTCATGCTGTGGAACCTGCGGGTGCTCGATGTCGCGCCAACAAGAGGATAACGTTTTGATTTCTTGCATCATGCCGACGCGCAACCGCCGGCAGCTCATCGGAGTTGCGCTCGCATCGTTTGCGTCGCAGACCTGGCCGGAGAAGGAACTGATC
>JBOGLI010000396.1:0-2602 GCA_050746165.1 Terriglobales bacterium
GTCTGTAGCACCTGAGCGATGTCCGTATTTGTATCCAGACCGGCAGGGGGACGGATTCCCATGGAAACGGCACGCTCCAGCCAAGCGCGTCCGGCTTCCTCATCCTTCTTCACGCCGACACCGCGATACATCAGCACACCGAGATTGAATTGCGCGCGCGGCATACCCTGATTAGCCGCCAGCGTCCACAAACGCGCCGCTTCGGCAAAACTCGGTTTCACGCCCCGGCCGGTTGCATACAGCCATCCCAAGCACGATTGTGCGACCGGCAAGCCTGCTTTCGCGGCGTGCTTGAGCAGCCTGACGGCGTCGCCATCATCGTGCAGACCGCCTCTTCCGTTCAAGTAAAGGTTAGCCAGATTGACCTCGGCGGCGACGCTATGGTGGACCATTGCGATGCGGAACCACCTCTCCGCTTCCCGATCGTCCTGCTGCACGGCACGGCCGAACTCGTACATCCATCCCAGGTTGCTTTCGGCGTCGGCGAACCGTTCCCCGGCGGCGCGGCGAAACCATCGCAGCGCCTCAGCGTCGTTTTTTTTCACGCCGTCGCCCATCAGCAGCAATTTTCCGAGATTATTCTGCGCCTGGGGAAGCCCGCGGTTGGCCGCCACGCGGTACCATTTCGCCGCTTCCGCCGTATTCTGCGGCACGCCGTCGCCCGATTCGTACGCGCGCGCCAGCTCAAATTCCGCCCGGACGTTCCCGTTGTCCGCCGCTTGCCGCACACTGCGCAGGTGAGGCGTTTGTCCAACCGCCGTCGCTACTGCGACCGACAGGCATAGCATCGCAACCGACGGAGCCCGCATATTGCATGCACCCCGAAACGCGCAACGTACCGCGATAAATTTCTAGCTGATTGTTGTGCGCGAAATTGTAACGCCCGCGTTTAGGTTGTCAACATGCAATTACTTGCGGCCCCTGTGGAAAGATCAGGCGATCCAGCCGCCGCCGATAACAACATCGCCGTCATAGAACACCGCGGCCTGTCCGGGAGTGACAGCGCGTTGCGGCTCGTCAAAGGTGACTACCACTTCGGTGGCCGACACTTGCTCCAGGAGCGCGGGCGCGGCCTGGTGCCGGTTGCGGATCTTGCAGGTAATACGCATCGGCTCGGGCACGCCGCTTAGCGAGACGAAATTCATGTCGCGCGCGCGCAGCGTATTCGAAAGCAATTCGTCGCCCTTTCCGACCACCACTTCCCGCCGGTCGCCGCGAATTTCGATCACGTACAAAGGTGAGCCCGTGGCGACACCCAGTCCCTTTCTCTGACCGACGGTGAACTGGTGAATCCCACGGTGCTCGCCGATACTTTCGCCCGAAGTGGTTACGATCTCGCCTGCAGTATCAGGCAACGACTCGCCCTGTTCCGCGAGATACGCGTCGATGAAACGCTTGTAGTCGCCGCCGGGGACGAAGCAGATCTCCTGCGAATCGGGCTTCTCGGCAAGCGCCAGACCGTACTGGCGCGCCCGCTCACGCACCTGCGGCTTGGTCATTCCGCCCAGCGGAAACATCGTGCGCGAGAGCTGCTCCTGCGTAAGTCCGAAGAGGAAATAGGTCTGGTCCTTGGCGGTATCGACCGGCCGCTTGAGCAGCCAGCGTCCGCGCTGCTCGTCGAATTCGACGCGAGCGTAGTGGCCGGTGGCAAGACGCTCGGCGCCGATCTGCCGCGCTGTCACCAGGAGCTGATCAAACTTCAAGTGATTGTTGCAGAGTGAACACGGGATGGGAGTCCGTCCCGACAGGTATTCCTGAACGAACGGCCGCACCACGTCTTTCTCAAACCGCTGCTCCTGGTTGACAACGTAATACGGAATCTCGAGCTTCTCGGCCACCCGGCGCGCGTCGTACACATCGTCGATCGAACAGCAGCGCCCCTGCACCGCCTCGGGCATTCCCTCCTGTCCGGCGAGACGGCGCTGGTTCCAAAGCTGCATGGTCAGGCCGATGACCGGATGCCCCTCGGCGCGCAGCATGGCCGCGACGGTGGAGGAGTCGACTCCACCGGACATGGCGACGGCGATGGGGGAAGTAGCCATTAGCTTTTAGCTCTTAGGCAGATGCAGTACTACCGATACGCAGGTGTAGAGCACGAACAGCACGCTGCGTCGCGTGATCTCGATCCGACGTAGCTAAGAGCTAAAAGCTAATAGCTAAGAGCTTGTTTTATTGTAAACCGGAGATAGCTCTCGCAGCCGGCCGACGGTCTCAGGAATTACCGACAGCAGCAGGTCCACATCTTCTTTCGTGTTCTGCTTTCCGATGGAAAACCTCAGGCTGCCGCGGGCGCGCTCGTTGGAGAGGCCCATAGCGATCAGAACCCGGGACGGCTCAATCGCGCCCGACGAGCATGCGGCGCCGGTGGAGACGGCCACGCCCTTCAGGTCCAGCGCGATCACCAGCGCCTCGCCCTCGATAAAGTCGAAGTAAATACTGGCCGTATTCGGAACGCGCGACACGGACTTGCTGTTGATACCCACCGCTTCGATCTCGCGTTCAATCGTTGTTTCCAGCCGGTCGCGCAATTGCCGGATCTTCTCCACTTCGCCGTTTTCAAAGCCGAGCCGTGCCAGTTCCGCCGCCCGGCCCAGTCCTACGA
>JBOGLI010000397.1:0-2151 GCA_050746165.1 Terriglobales bacterium
GGCTGACGTTCAGATGTGGCGCGGCGATGCGTCAGGAGCACTCGTGACGATCGACAAGGCCGAACGAGCCCACGCAGATGCGCAGGAGATCTGGGTCCGCCGCGCCAGGCTTTATGTGCGCCTGCACCGCAATGCCGACGCAATCCACGCCTACAAGGAGCTTCTTGAATTCAATCCTTCGAACCAGGATGCACTCGCGGCCATCAAAAACTTGCGCGAGCGCCGGCATGAATTGCGAATCGGGTCCGACACGGACACATTTAACTACACGGGTGCCGCGAATACCGAACTGCTTTCGCTCCTGTCTCGTTGGAATGACCGCTGGTCGACAGCGATCTCGACGACGTTATACCAGCGGTTTGGCTCCAATGCACAGACAGCCGACGTGGGTGCAACGTATCGATTCACCGCTACGAACTGGATCACAGTTACCGGTGGTCTGGGTACCCGTCAAGACGTTGCCCCAGAGGAGGAAGTCAGCACGGAGTACGGGCACGGATTTCGACTTCGCTTCGGACCCATTCGCGGCATCGAGTCCTATGCCCTGGCAAGAAATCTCTGGTACAGCGGTTCCCGGGTCTTCACGATCGGCACCACTCAGATCGTCTATCTACCACGCGAGTGGACCTGGGCTATACGCATCACCGGCGTTCGTACAAGCTTTGCTCCGACTAATGCAGAGTGGGTTCCCTCTGGATTCACGCGCTTGTCATGGCCAGCTATGCCCCGCCTGACGGTTAATGGCCTGTTTGCCGTGGGCGCTGAAGATTTCTCCAACATTGACCAGATTGGCCACTTTGCTGCTCATACCTTTGGAGGCGGCGCGAAGATTCGTATCAACGAGAGACAGGACATCTCTTGTGATGTTGCGTACCAGAAACGAACTCGAGGGCGGACGCAAACGTCGGTAAGTTTGAGTTATGGCATTCGCTTCTAACCTACTGCCCGCATGGCCCCTCCCGGCGTTCGCATCCGGCGCGGTCGCAGTGTATTTCGCCTGCATTCTGCTCGTGATCGCAGTAATCGGCGGCCGCCGGCTGGTCCGAAAGATTTATTTCCTCCGCCGCGACACCCGTGCCTATCAGGTCCGGCAACAGTGGTCCGATATCCTTTCGGGCGCCATACCGCCGAGCAAGTGGCGCAATAGCCGCCTCGACCGTGAAGTGATTGAGAACATCCTCCTGGACAGTATTGAAGCCGCGAATCCCGAAGAGTTACCTCCACTGCACGCATTCCTGCGCGCTAGTGGATTACTTGATATGCGTTTGCACGACGCGCGCGCGACGACCGGTTGGAACCAACGCTCCGCTCTTGTCGCTCTCGGGCGCACGCGCATACGAGAAGCCTTCGGCCCGCTCGTGGACGCGCTGAACTCGCCCGATATTCATGTTCGCACGGCGGCGGTGCGAGGATTGGGAGAAATAGGGCTAGTCGAGGCGGCCGGCCCGATACTGGAGAGACTAGCGACCGGCGAGTTGAATGTCCCTCAAGCGGTCATCAGCACGGCACTCGTACAGTGTTGCGCCACCGAACCGAGGAGACTCCTGCGTTACATCCACCTGACCGCGGGTCAGGAGCGGGAGTTGTTGGCGCGCGTCCTCGCGGAGGCAGATCTCAGCTCTCTCGGCGAGGAACTCATCTCTCTTGCAAAAGACAAGTCGCCGGAAGTGCGCGCTTCGGCGGCACGAGGTCTCCCGAAATTGCACGCGTCCATCGCAGTCCCGGTCCTCACCGAATTGGCAACGGACGAAAGCTGGTTCGTCAGGCTTCGTGCCGCTGTGGCCCTGGGATCGATGGGAGTGCCCGACGCCGTCGAGCCGCTCCTCCACACGCTCTGCGATTCCAACCGGCTGGTTCGGCAACGCGCTGCCGCCGCGCTGGTTCGGCACTCGAATCAGTTGCAGAAAATACTTGAGAATGCGGTCGCCCTAAACGATAACTACGCGCTCCAGGCGCTCCTCTCGGAACTGGATCGAAGTGTCGAATCAGAGCCCATGGTGCGTGCGGTCCAGCGCTCAAGTGATCCCGGACTGGCTGCGGCAATTCAGCGGGCCCGGAACGAACTCAGGCTCGAGAAAAGCGGCCACGATTCACTGGCGGCGCCTTCGCAATGAAAATTCTTGATATCGGCATTCTCCTCCTGTTCTGGTA
>JBOGLI010000398.1:0-7834 GCA_050746165.1 Terriglobales bacterium
TGTAAGAAACGCGCTGGATGCGATGGCGCAAGGTGGAACGCTGAGAATTCGCGTCCGGCCGGCTACCGAGTACAGGAACGGATGCCGGCCCGGTGTGCGGGTGATCGTCGCCGATACGGGGACCGGAATTCCTCCCGACGTTCGCGAAAAAATCATGGAGCCGTTCGTCAGCTCGAAGACGACTACAGGTACGGGACTTGGACTGTGGGTAAGTTCAGAGATCATCCGCAAGCATGGCGGCAATGTCCGGTTCCGGTCGCAAATCGGCGAAGGAACGGTGTTCTCCGTATTTCTTCCGCTGGTACCGCCGGCGGAAACGCCGGGCCCTGAAGTTCACCGGCGCAGCGATTCGTAGTCGGGGGCAGATGACTGGGCGTGCTCGTGCCAGGCGCGCGCCGCGCAGACAAACGCACTGAACAACCTTCGCGAGGGCTCATCCACCTCGACCGTGCGCTCGGGATGCCACTGCACGGCAATCACGTAGTGGGCGAGCGCGACGCCTTCGACGGCTTCGATGGTTCCGTCATCCGCGCGGGCTACAACCTTCAGTCCGTCGCCCGGAGCATCCACCGCCTGGTGATGGCTGGAGTTCACCCACATGTCGCCGGTCACGCCGACAATCCTCGCGAATTCCGAGCTGCGTTCCACGCGCACTTTGTGGGCCTGCACTACGTCACGGCCGGGTGAATGATTCTCGACGTGCTGCAGCAGCGTGCCGGTGCGCCAGACGTTCAGCGATTGCACGCCGTAGCAGATGCCGAAGATGGGTTTGCGCATGTTGAAGGCGTCCTGCAGCAGGAGCTCGTCGAGGTTGTCGCGGGCCGGATCGGCGGGGGCGGTGCGCGGGTCGCGCGGGGCGCCGTATTTTTCCGGATCGATGTCGGCGCGGCTGCCGGGTAGGAGTACGGCATCGCATTGTGTCGCGGTGCGCGCGATTTCCGCATTTGGCAGATCGAGCGCGATCACCACCGGCTCGCCTCCCGCCTGCTCGATGGCTTTCAGGTACGGCGGAAGAGCGCGCTGGGCGTAATCACTCTCGGAATGAGGAACCGGGATAGCGATGCGGGGACGCACGATGGTCTAGTTTAGCAAGTAAGAGTGGTCAGTGATCAGTGATCAGGAGTTCCAACCCGGAGTTCCCGGCAAGACGTGCTGATCACTGACCACTGATCACTCTGTTTCATTCCGCTCGCAGCGCGGTCATCGGGGAAATCGAAGCCGCGCGCAGGGCGGGGATCATGGCGGCGATGAAGGCGCACACGCCCAACGATCCGGCAGCCACCAACAGCGCGAGCGGGTCCCACGCCTTCACGCCCCAGAGTTGCGCCGATAGCAATTTGCCCGCGCCGATGGCGAGCGGAATGCCGATCAGCAGGCCGATGGCGACCCGCCGGAAGGCGCCGCTGAGAACGTGGGAGATGACGCGGAAGCGGTCAGCGCCCAACGCCATGCGCACGCCAATCTCATTCGTGCTCTGCGCGACCATGTAGGCCATGACGCCATAGAGACCAATCGCGGCGAGCAGCAATGCCATGCCGGCGAAGAGACCGGCGAGGCTGGCGACGGCGCGCTCCTGGTCGAAGTTCAGAGCCACCTGCTGGCCCATGGTGCGGATGGCGATCAGCGTCAGGTTGGGATCGACGGCGGAAAGTTCCTTGGTCACGGCCGGTTCCAACTCGGCGGGAGAGCGGCGTGTCACCAGCATGATGCCGCCGACGAGGTGCGAGCTGTGGTCGAGTTTCTGCATCAGCGACATGTCGTATTGCTCGTGCTGCATGAGCGGCACGAAGAACATGGGTCGGGTCCCCTCGCGAGGCTGCGTGTACTTGGCATCGGAGACCACGCCCACGATGCGCCAGCGGCCTGCATTCTGCGGGAGATCGATACCCATGTGGTGGTCGAGCGGTTCCTCGTTGGGAAAGAAGCGGCGCACGAAGGACTCATTGACGACGGCGACGTGCTCGGAGTTTTCGTTGTCGGCGTCGGTGAAGCCGCGGCCTTTCACGATGTGCTGGCCGACGGCGTCCAGAAAGTTGGCGCTAACGCGGTCCCACGAGGCGGCCGATTGTTCGTTGAACTGCGCGGGCGGATGGCCGTCGATAACAACCAGTTCGCTCCAGTTGTCGGTGAGCGGGGTGTACATGCCCAAGCCGGCCTTCTGGACGCCGTCAATACGCAGTAGGCGTTGCTCCAGATCGCGGTACATGGAGTTCAGTTGCGCCTCGGTGTAAGACTGCGCGGGCGGATTAATCTCAACCATGACGTGGTCCTGGGTGGCGAAGCCGAATTGCTGGTTTTCCAGGTTGCCGAGGCTGCGCGCGAGCATGGTTGCACCGGCGACGAGCACGACCGAGAGCACGGCCTGCGCGATGAGCAACACTTTGCGGGCGGGCGTGGCGCGGTCGCGCGTGCCGCGTCCGGCGCCGCGCAGGGCCTCGATCGGGTGCGTGTGCGTCGCTGCCCATGCGGGCGCGGTGCCGAAGACGATTCCGGTCAGCAGCGAAAGCGCGAAGGCAAATCCCAACACCGGAAGCGAAGGCGCCGTGTCGATGGGCAGGTAACGCTGGTGAAATGCCAGCGTGAGCAGCAGGCGCGAAGCGCCCATCGCGATCGCCAGCCCCGCGATGCCGCCGAGAATGGCGAGCAGAACGCTTTCCATGAAAGCCTGTCCGACGATTTGCCTGCGCGAGGCACCCAAGGCGACGCGAACCGCGGTCTGGCCGCGGCGGCCGGCGGCGCGAGCCAGCAGCAGGTTGGCGACGTTGGCGCAGGCGATCAGCAATACGAGTCCGCAAACCGCGAGCAGGATCTCGAGGCTGCGGCCGTAGTCCTCTTTCATGTCGGCGACGCCGGATCCGGCGGGCACAACGTCGATGGTCTGCTTCGGCAGGAGACGCTTGACCTCGCTGAGCCAGTTAGCGGGATAGCCGCTGTCGTTCACCATCCACTGGCGGAGGAGTTCAGTCATGCGCGGGGCGACTCCGGCGATCGATGCGCCCGGTTTGAGACGGCCGATGACGCGCAGCCACGCCGACACCGGCTGGCGAAGGAGCGTGCCTTCGCCGCGAAGGAGGGGCTCCTGCTGCGTGGGAATCCAGATGGCCGGCGGCTCGCTACGCAGCGTGTCACCAAAGAACCCGGGCGGCGCGACGCCGATCAGGGTGAAGGCATGGCCGTCGATCATCAGCGTGGAACCGATTACCGACGGATCGCCGCCGTAGGTGGTTTGCCAGGCGTGATAGCTGAGAACGGCGGCGGGCACGGCGTTGGGCTGGTCGTCGCTGGGCGCGAGCAGGCGGCCGATGAATGGGCGGATGCCGAAAACGTTGAAGTAAGTTCCGGTTACGTATTCGGCGCGGAGCGGCTTGGCCACTTTGTCGGACTCGCGGCGCACGCTCATCATATTAGGCCCGGCTTGGAAGGCGGTGAGTTCCTCGAATTCGGGCAGGTTCTGCTTCAGGCGCTCGTAGAGGGGGTAGGAGTACATGCCCCACTGGTCCTGCGGCCCGCCTTCCACGCAGCAATCGTTGCCGGTGCCGATGCGGTAGAGCCGAGCGGGATCGGTGACGGGCAACGACTTCAGCATGACGCTGTGAATCAGCGAGAAAATCGCGGTGGTGCCACCAATGCCGAGCGCGAGCGTGAGCACGGCGGCCGCGGTGAAGACAGGAGCTTTGCGGAACTGGCGGAAGGAATAGCGGATGTTGGCCAGAAAGTCGGACATGAGTGCACCTTCGAGTCAGTACGCACGCGCGGAAGCCACGGTTCCGTGGAATGTTTCTTAGACCGGATGGAGCAGGAAACGTAAGCAGGGTGCGACTAAATACTTGCGCGCGACGGAGCAAGCGATAGAGTACAGAAATGCGTTCCGTAGTGATCGGCCTCCTCCTTGCCTGTTCGGCCCTGGCGCAACAACCCGAAGCAAAACAGCCCGACGCCAAGCAGCCCGATGCGCAACAAGTCGTGACCAAGGAATTCGGAAAATCGTTCACCCTCGCGCCCGGCTTCCAGCCGATGGTGGCCGATGTAGACAACGACGGTACCGACGACCTGATCGCCGTCGTCACCAGCAATACGCCGCTCGTGGATGAGAACGAGCTGCACTATCGCGCCATCGATCCGTACGACGGCTACTGTGGATACGGGAATCCGCACGACACCATCCGCTTCTCGTCTGCGGACGTGGGTCCGTCACTGTTCATTGCCATCATCCACGACTGGCAGGCGCCGAAGGCAAAGTTCCTCGTCGTGAATCTGCCGTTCAAGAAGCTCACGCTGAGCCGCGTCCAGTTCAAGAAGAAGGCAATCAATTCGATCCATGCCGTCGAGCAGGGAGGACTGGAATCGGACATTTTCTGGGATGGCAAGAAGTACAAGTGGGAGCCGGGGTACATAGGGCAGTAAAAGAAGTAATAAGTAACAAGTAATGAGTAATGAGATCGCGGGGCAATACCTCGCGTGTTCATTACTCATTACTTATTACTTATTACTCGCTAGAATCCGCACATGCGGCCTTCCTACTCCTGGTCCCTCGGCTCGCGCACTCTCGAACTCGGCCCGCGTACGCTCGTCATGGGAGTATTGAACGTCACGCCGGACTCGTTTTCCGATGGCGGACGCTACTTCGAGCCGGGGGCGGCGATCGAGCGCGGACTGTGGCTGCTCGATGACGGCGCGGACATCCTCGACATTGGCGGGGAATCGACGCGTCCCGGCGCGCTCGCCGGAGCCGCACCCGCGGTTTCGGCGGAAGAAGAACTGCGGCGCATCCTTCCGGTGATTGCCGCAATCAAGAGCGCACGGCCTGAATCGACGATCTCGGTGGATACCTACAAAGCCCGCGTGGCGCGCGAGGCGCTGGGCGCGGGTGCGGAGATCGTCAACGACATCAGCGGAATGGGCTGGGACCCGGAGATGGCGCGCGTGCTGAGCGAATCGCATTGCGGCGTGGTGCTGATGCACACTCGCGGGCGTCCGCAGGAGTGGCGCACGCTGCCGGCGATCGAGGACCCGCTCGCAACGGTGAAGCGCGAGTTGAGCGAGATGGCGGCGCGCGCCATGGCCGCCGGAATCGCGCGCGAGCGCGTCATGCTCGATCCCGGCTTTGGTTTCGGAAAAGTGATGGAGCAAAACTACCCGTTGATGGCGGGCTTCGAGGAATTCGCGGAACTGGGTTTTCCGTTGCTGGCAGGCGTTTCGCGAAAATCGTTCGTGCGCAAATTAAGCGGGCGCGCCAGCGCAGTGGAGTCGCTGGCCGGAAGCCTGGCGGCGGCGACGATCTGCGCGCTGAAGGGGGCACACATGGTGCGCGCGCACGACGTCCGCGAGACCCTGGAAGCGATGAGAGTGGTGGATGCAATTGGAAATTTGAAATTTTAAAATTGCAAATTTCAAATCCGTCTAGCTCGTGTGATCGTGAATGATCTTCCAGCCCTCGGGCATCTTGTGGAAGATCAGCGTAAACAAGCCGCCGCGCTCGCTTCCGTCCTTCATCTTCAGGTGCCAGCGCCCGCTGACCCAAGCGACGTTCGAAGCATTCGTGTGCACATGCAGTTCTGAGAAGTCGAGATGGCCCATCTCGTGTCCCTGTGACTGGTAGCGCTGCTTGTAGCGTGCCAGCGTCTGCTCCCAGCCGAGGGTGATCGTGTCACCGGAGTAGAACTCCAGGTCGGGCGAGCGCCAGTAACCCGCCATGAAACTCTCCAGATCGTCGCGGTTCCATGCGGCGACTTGCGCATCGAGGACGGCGCGAACGGCGTCGGTTTTCGGATCCGACTCGTACTGCGCGGTCAAATGCAGCGATGCGAGAAGGACGAAGGCAAACGTCAGTACGAGGCAGCGGCGGGCCATGCGTGCTCCTGGGCGCGAGGTGTCGCGGATTGGAAGTATAGAACCGGCGACGACCGAACCCGCGACGACCGCGGCGAAATCGCACAAATTTGCAGCTTCATGACGGGAATTTGTCGTGGAAGCCGCACGGAAATGCACCAGCCACGGCGGCCGACGCGCCAAGTTGCGACGTCACTATGGTCAGCAACGATGACACGATTCTTGTGCATCTATTATTCGACGAATGAAGAGTGCCGCCGAACGCGCCGGGCTCCGCGAGGGAGACATTTATGTCGATCTCGACGGTACGCCGGTACGGCTGGTGCAGATGATCGAAGACGTATGTTGCTGGGTGCCGTTTGGTAAGGGCTGGAACGACCGGCAGCAAACGCTCGCCTCATACTTCAGAAAAAGATTCCGCCACGACCCGGTAGCGACGGCGCGCGCGCGCAAGAGCCTCAAAGCCAATCGCCACGCCGATATGGGAGATAGAAAAGTACGTACCGGGCATGGCACGTACCTGCTTCACCTACCCGACTGTGACGAAACACCGGCGTCGTATTCGCCATCGACCGCGCGCCAGTACCGCGTGGGCGAGCGGGTGCCGCAATCGGGCATTTATCGCGTCGTGCACGAGGCGGACGACATGACGAGCGCAGTGATCCTGCTGGCCGGAAGTCTGTTTCCCTACTGCGCGAGCTGCGGCATTGATGTCCATTTCCAGTTCGACATCGAAATCCCACGAAAACTGCGTTACCAGGAGTTCGACGCCCAGGCGCTGGAGATTACCCATCCGGTGATCGGGGCGGCAGCGGTCGCGTAGCGCTTCTCACTCACAAAAAGCAAAACCGCAAAGGACGCAAAGGAAGACCGCGCGCGGACAAAATTCCGCTAGCGAAGGTCCGATCAAGTCTGCGGAGCGTCCCTCAGCGGCTAAAGCCGCTCTCATTGGGCGGGACTTACGGACGGCCTGAAGGCCGTCCCCTTCAAAACGACTGAAAGCGTCCCGTCAAGAAAGATGTATTCGCGAATTCGCTAGCGCTTCTTGGCGGCGCGTTTCTCGGCTTCGGAGCGGATTTCGCGGCCGAGGGCGCTCTGGTTCATCCAGTACTGCTGCAGGATCATGATCAGGTTGCCGGCCACCCAGTAGAGGCAAAGTCCCGAGGATAAATTCCAGGAAATCACACCCAGCATGACCGGCATGATGAAGGTCATCATCTTCTGTTGCGCGGGGTCCATGCCCGCCTGCGGCGTCATTTTCTGCACGAAGAGCGTGCTGAGGATGATGCCGATGGGCAGGATGTGGTACGGGTCGGCCGAGCTGAGATCGCTCAGCCAGAGGAAATGGGCGTGGCGCAGCTCGATGGCACTGCCCAACATGGTGTAGAAGGCGATCAGGAACGGGAACTGGATGATCATGGGCAGGCAGCCGCCCACGGGGTTGGCGCCTTCGCGCTTGAACAGCGCCGCGATTTCCTGGTTCTGCTGCTGGTTGAGCTCCAGCTTGCGTGGATCGCGCGCCGGCAGGTTCTTGGATTTCTGCTTGTACTTCTCCTTGACGGCGTTCATCTGCGGCTGCAACTTCTGCATCTTCAGCGCCGATTTCATGCTGGTGAGACGCAGCGGGAACAGCACCACGTTGATGATCACCGTCAGGATGATGATGGCGAGGCCCCAGTTCGCCGACCAGTGCGCCTGCGTCCACCGCAGCCAGAGAAAGAGCGGGCGCGAAATGAAGCTCCAGAAACCAAAGTCAATCAACTGGCGCAGGTCACTGTTGCCGATCTTGATGGTCTCGAGCACGCCCAAATTTTTTGGGCCAACGAAGATGCGCTCTGAGGTCGCACCGGCGGTGCTGCCGACAGCGGCGCCGAGGATCGGGTAAGTGTCCTTCTTGGTATTGGCGGGATTGTTGGGTTCAGCCGGCAGCTCGATCGTACTGTGCAGCGTCACCATGGCGGACTTCGCCGGGTCGCCGGGGATGAAGACCGCGCCGAAGTAGGAG
>JBOGLI010000399.1:0-5657 GCA_050746165.1 Terriglobales bacterium
GCTTATCCACGACGGTATCGATGCGGCTGACGAAAAAACTCGCCACGCTCGCCATCTTGGAGATGTCCTTGCCGTCGGCGAGGCGCTGCTCCAGCCCCGCGATGTAGGCTTCCGCGACTTTCGCGTAGGCCGACTGGGCAAATAGCAGCGTAACGTTGACGTTAATGCCCTCGCGGATGAGCTGCTGGAATGCCGGAACTCCCTCGGGCGTGCCCGGCACCTTGATCATCAGGTTAGGCCGGTCAATCTCCTTCCAGAGACGGTGCGCCTCGTCGAGGGTGCCCTTGGTGTCGAGCGCGAGCAGCGGCGAGACCTCGATGCTGACGTAGCCGTCGCGCGCCTTGGTCTCGTTGTACACCGGGCGCAGCACGTCGCACGCGTCGCGGATATCGCGCACCGCGATGCGCTCGAACTTCTCCGATGGGCTCAGCTTCTCGGCGTTCATCTTCGCCAGCAGGTCGTCGTAGTCCTTGCTGCCGGAGATTGCCTTCTCGAAGATGGTCGGGTTCGAGGTGACGCCGCGAAGCGAATCGTGATCCACCAACCGCTTCAGTTCGCCGCTCGTGATCAGCGTCCGCCGGATGTAATCGAGCCAGATCGACTGGCCCAGCTCCGCGACCGCCTGCAATGCGTTTTTCTTTTCAACTTGGGTTGCCATAACTACTCCCATTCGAGTGATCAGTGGTCAGTGCTCAGTGATCAGGGCGTGCAAGGGCGTGCAACACGAATGCTTCGATTGAGCCTGCTGAACACTGATTACTGATGACTGAACACTGATTACTGATTACTGATTACTGATTTCGCCGCTTTCACCACTTCTTCCACCGTGAATCCGAAATGCTTGAGCAGGTCCTTGATCGGCGCCGACGCACCGAAATCGCTGCGCGCCACCACCTTGCCGTCGCTGCCGACGTACTCTTTCCACCCGAGGCTCGTGCCCGCCTCGACCGCTACACGCGCCCTCACCTGCGGCGGCAGCACCGAATCTTTGTACTCCTTCGACTGGTGCTCGAAGGCCTCCCAGCACGGCATGCTCACCACGCGCGCCTTGATGCCCTCGCCCTTCAATTGCTCGTAAGCGCCGACGCACAGCTGCACCTCGGAGCCGGTGCCCATCAGGATGACTTCAGGCGTGCCCTCGCAGTCGGCCATCACGTACGCGCCCTTCTGCAAACCCGCTGCTGATGCGTATTTCGAGCGATCGAAGGTCGGCACCGCCTGTCGCGTGAGCACCAGCGCCGCCGGCGCTTTTTTCAAGTTCATCAGGAAGCGCCACGCCTCCGCGACTTCGTTCGCATCTGCCGGGCGCACGACGTGCACGCGCGGCGTCGCGCGCAAGGCCATCACTTGTTCGATCGGCTGGTGCGTGGGACCGTCCTCGCCAAGACCGATCGAGTCGTGTGTGTAGATGAAGATCACCGGCAGGTCCATCAGCGCGGCCAGCCGGATCGGCGGCTTCATGTAATCGGAAAAAATAAGGAACGTTGCGCCGTAGGGACGCAGGCCGCTCAACGCCATGCCGTTGAGGATCGAGCCCATGGCGTGCTCGCGGATGCCGAAGTGGAAGTTACGCCCGGCGTAGCTGCCCGCCTCAAAATCCTCAGTGTCCTTGATGAGCGTTTTGGTCGAGGGCGCCAGGTCGGCCGCGCCGCCCAGTAGCCACGGCACGTGCTTCGCGACCGCGTTCTGCACCACGCCGCTGGTCTCGCGCGTGCCCTTGCCCTTCGCGTCGGCAGGGAAGCTGGGAATGTCCTTGTCCCAACCGTCGGGCAGCTTGTGGTCCACGATCATCTGGAACTCGCGGACGGCGTCACCGTTCGCTTTCGTGTAGGCGTCGAGCGTCTTCTTCCACTCCGACTCCAACTCCTGGCCGCGCTTCACGGCTGCGTCGCGCACGTGCGGATAAACTTTTTCGGGGACGAAGAAGTGCTCGTCCTCGGGCCAACCATAAAACTTCTTGGTCAGCTTGATCTCGTCTTCGCCAAGCGGTTCGCCGTGCGCAGCGGCGGTGTCCTGCTTGTTGGGCGCGCCCCACGCGATGTGCGTATCGAGGACGATCAACTGCGGCCCGACCGGATCGGCGATCGCTTTGTGCACCGCGCGTTCGAGAAGTTCCAAGTCGTTGGCGTCGGAGACGCGCTGCACCGTCCAACCGTAGCCTTCGAAGCGCGTACCCACGTCGTCGCTGAACGCGAGTTTCGTGTTGCCCTCAATGGTGATGTGGTTGTTGTCGTAAATCCACAGCAGGTTCGAGAGCTTCAAGTGTCCGGCAATCGAGGCCGCTTCCTGGGAGACGCCTTCCATCAGGTCGCCATCGCCACAGATGGCGTAAACCCGGTAATCGACGAGCTTTTGGTTGCCCTGGTTGTAGCGCGACGCCAGCCAGCGCTCGGCGATGGCCATGCCGACGGAATTGGCGACACCCTGGCCGAGCGGCCCGGTGGTCGTTTCGACGCCATCGGTCAGGCCGTACTCGGGATGTCCCGGGGTATTCGATCCCCACTGGCGAAACTGCTTTATATCGTCCAACGATAGATTGTATCCGAACAGGTGGAGCAGCGAGTAGAGCAGCATCGAGGCGTGCCCGTTCGATAGGACGAAGCGGTCGCGATTTGTCCAGTGCGGGTTCTTCGGGTTGTGGCGCAGGATCTTCCGCCAGAGCATGTACGCCACCGGCGCCAGCGCCATCGGTGTGCCCGGGTGGCCGCTGTTGGCCTTCTGTACCGCGTCCATCGACAGCGTGCGGATGGTGTTGATCGCGGTCAGGTCGAGCGAGCTGTCCGCATCGTGCGCCTGCGCCGCTACTCCCGGCACGCCGCTTGGAGTCTGCTTCGTCGTTCCCATGTCGCCTCTCGTTATGTTTGTTTCCGGTGTTCCGTGTTTCGTGTTGCGGGGCCGAACACGAAACACTGAACACGCAGCGGTGAATTTCTATCGCGCCGCGGCAGTCGTCGCTGTTTCCGCTCCAATTTCCACTTGAAAATTCCTGCCCTCCCACCGCGATTCTTCCGGCCAGTAGAAGGTGAACTGCACGGTGCCCTTGAGCCTGGTCAAGTCCACGTACCAGACGTCGAGAGCGGTAGCGCCCGCGTACTGTTCGTGTACGGTCGCCCAGTCGTCTTGCGACCAAACAAGCCGGAACGGCGTGCCCGCCAGGATGCGCAGCGGGACCCCTGCTGGAATCCTACGCGGCCTGCGGCGGAAGCTCCAAACTTCCAGCTTCTTGCCTTTCTTCTTCGCTACATATCTCTGATGCACGGGCTCGAAGCGATCGAACGCATGGCCCAGTGCCGCCGATTGCACCAGCTTGATGTACTCGGAATGCGCCCACAGCAGCGGGGTCGCCGCGCCGGTCGGACCACCCAGCGTTAAGTAGGAGGTCGGTCCTGTCGGCTCGTCCCAGACCTGCTCGGGAATCAGTCCAACGCCGATCGCGAAGCGCTCCATGGCTTCAATGTACGGACGCGCCGCGCGTCCCGCCGCCAATTCGTAGTGGCCGCGCTCACCGGTCAGCAGCGGCCACGCGCGCCCCACTCCACTCCCGTCATAGCCGTGGCCGTCAGCTTTCTGGCCGTATCCGTCGTGGTTGTAGCGGCGCCAGCACGGCCCCTTCGGCGTATCGACCTTGAGCACCGCGTCGATCACCTTCAGCGACTCCTCCATGATCGGGTCGCCGCCCGCGCGTACGCCATAACGGACGAGTTCGAGGAAACCGGCGTCCACGATCTGGTTTGCGGGGTAGGCGTAACGCGAACCGAATTCCTGGTTGGCCAGCCTGATTTCGCCCGCGTCCGGATCCTCGTTGGTGTAGCCGTCGTCGTCGAACACCGGATTGACGCGGATGTAATGCCGCTTCATCCCTGGTACCAGCGTGCCGTTGTTGGTCACCGTCCACTGCTCGACGTGCGACTCCAGGAAATCGGCGTACTCCTCGATGAAGCGCGCCGTCGCTTCTTCATCCGCGTCGCGGAAGAAATCGGCGGCGCAGATCAACGACGTGATGTTGGCGGCCAGCGTCGAAGGCGAGTATCCCGACGCCTCCTCCCAGCGCTCCTGCGCGGTGATCGGTCCTTCGCGGATGAGGAATCCGGCCGCTGCGCGCACCATCGGCATGGGGTGGAAATTCTCCAGCGCCCCCGCTTCACGCAGCCGCCACGCCAGCATGATCGGGAACGCGACCTCGTCGAGTTGCACCCCTTGCCAGTAAGCGCGCCCATCGATCCAGAAATTTTGCGAGAAGCCGCCGTTGTCGCGCTGTGAAATCGCCAGGTAGATGAGCGTGCGCAGAGGCGTCGCCGTATCGCCGACCGAAAGCAGGGCCGTGGCCGACTGGTACAGGTCGCGACACCACACCAGGTGGTATCCGCCCAGTTCCTCGTCGCCCTTCATCTCGCCCCAGGGAATGCTCATCGAGGCGATCATCGCGCCGGGGTAAGTCTTGTCCTCGTGTGCCAGCAGCAGGTTCACCGAACGTGCCAGGAATTCCGTCGAGTGCCCGCATTCCGGCCGCGGTGGCGGCACCCGCTTATTCGTGCGCTTCCACTGCCCGACGAAACTGGCCTTCATCTGCGCGAATGGGATGCTCAGCGACTGGAACAGCGTGCTGATCGCGTTGTGCTCGGTATCGCCGAAGCTCAGGCAGAGAGTGAAGGTTTTCGACGCCGTGAATGCAGACTCCGCATTCGCTTCGATTGGCAACTTGCGCTTCTCCACGTGCTCCAGGTCGACTTCGCCGATCATGGCGACGTTTCCGTCCAGCGCGTGGTCGAAGTTCCACTCCATCCGCAGGTGGCGCGAGACGTCCTGGTATCCGTCGCTGGCGCCCACGTACCCGACCGACGTGTTCTTGTAGCGGCAGGTCGCGCGCATCACGCAATAGCGGTCTTCCTTCCACGCGAGCAACACGTGGCGATCGTTCGACTTGACCACTTCGGCGTTGTTGTTCCATCCGCCGATCTTCAAGTGCGGCGCGCAGAGGGCGTACACGTGAAGCTGGTCGAGCAGCTCGTCGTATGCTTCCACGCTGACGTTCATCAATACGGAATTCTGGTGCGGGTCGGTGATGATCTCCTTCACGAGACGGTAGCGCCCATCTGGACTCGTCATGACCACGCATGCGCCCAAGGCCCCTTCCTCGCAGTAGGCCAGCTTGCAATCGAGGTCGCGCCGCTCTTCGTGAAAGAAATTGGCGCCGTCGGTGATCAGGAATTGCAGGTCTCGAATCTGGGGCTCGTCGATGGTCGGGTAATAGACCTCGGTGAGGCACCCGCCCGCCATGGTGAACCACACCTTGCTGGCGACCGAGTAGGCGGTGCCCACCGCGTCCTTGTCGCCCCGCGTCCAGCGTGGCTGGATGCCGGGCGCTCCAAAAGCAGCCGAAATTCGCTTCGACGGCATCGGTGAAAGCTCCTCGCTTTCGCGGGTGAAGCCGGTTCGCGACCCAGGATTTGTTGGTTAGGGCGTCTGACGCCGTTTCCCCACGACCCACGGCGACCCCATATGATGCCCTGCCCGGGCGTTTGATTCAAATCAGAAATAGAAATGAGGGGCGAGGGACACGGGGCAGGGGACAAGGGACAAGGGGAACGAGAAACACAATGGCAGTTCGGGGTCAAATACCTTTTCAGCAAAAGCAAAATGCTCAACGATGAGGGAGG
>JBOGLI010000400.1:0-4428 GCA_050746165.1 Terriglobales bacterium
GTCCATGAGTCGTACCAACCGGTGATGTGCAACACCGGCACATCCTCGAATTTCGCGATGTTGTCGATCACGTCCGTGCCCGAATTGCGCCAGAACGCGTCGTTGCCGCCGTGCGACATCGCCTGGATCAGCCAGTCTTCATATTCAGGTATGAGCTTGAGCGGCGTGTCACCCTTGCGGAGTGGGAGCGCTTCGGCGTATTCGCGAACGTGCTCGCCCGCTTCGGCGACGGCTTGCTTCGTCTGCGGATCGCGCATCGCTTCGGGGCTGCCGCTCGGCCCGGCGATATTGAATATCCAGTTGAAGAAGCGCATCTCCCACGCGCCCTGGTGACGCATGCCGAACTCGCCCTGGTCCGACACCGCGCAACTCGGAATCATCGCCTTCAGGAACGGGGCATCGGCGAGCGCCAGCGCATTCTGCGTTCCGCCGGGATAGGAAGTGCCGACCGTGCCGATTGCCCCCGAAAACCACGGCTGCTTGCCTAACCACTGCGCGGTGTCAAAGCCGTCATTGGGATCGTCCATCAAACCCCGCCAAACACCTTCGGACTCGAAGCGGCCGCGCGTGTCCTGCGCAACGCCGATGTATCCGCGGGGAACGAAGTAGTTCGCCCAGCCGCGCGCGGTGGCCTTGCCGTAGGGCGTCCGCTCCATGATGACCGGGAACTTGCCGTCAACCGGTTTCCCGTCGCGCGCGGGAAAGTAGATATCGGTGGCGAGCTTGACGCCGTCGCGCATGGGAATCATCACGCTCTTGTGCATGACGACTTCGTACGACTGCGTTTGCGGTTGGGGAGCTTGCGCGAAAGCCGCGGCGGTGCAGATCAGGAGGACAGCAAGTTGTCGGCGGAGCATGGGGAGGCATTCTACAGCGCGGTTCACACGATGGACACGATGGATTTCACGAAGGCGCGCGCACAGAGTTGCGTGACCGGCGAGACGCCCGTGCATTGGCGGAGACAAAGATCAGCGCAGAGGTCGCGGAGGGGCAGAGGACGCAGAGAGCGGAGTGACGGGCGAGACGCCCGTGCCACGTTGTTATATTCTGCGGCAATATGAAGCGCGCATTGATTCTCTGCTCGATTGCATTGGCGGCAACGGTTTGTTTCGCGCAGGTTCCTGAAGGCATTCCGCGGCAATTGGCCCGCGAACGCGCCGCCAATATCAGCGATGTGCATTACAAGCTGTCGCTTCAACTGACGCCGCACGCGACCGACGTTCCGGGAACGGTCGAGATGACGTTCACGTTAAAGCGGCCGACCGTAACGCTGGTGGACTATCGCGACGGCGCGCTGAAGGGCCTGGAGATCAATGGCAAGTCGGTCGAGGCGAAGATCGAGAACGGCCACATCCTGCTTCCCGCGACCTCGCTGCATGTGGGCCAGAATACAGTGCGTGCGGAATTCACGTCTCATGCTGGACCGGCCGGCAAGCCGATCATCCAGTATGAAGATAAAGATGACGGCTCGGAGTACATCTACACGCTCTTCGTCCCGATGGATGCGAGCATGGCGTTTCCGTGCTTCGATCAGCCGGATATCAAAGGAAGATTCCAGCTTTCGCTGAGTACCGATGGACAGTGGAATGTAATCTCCAACACGGTGATCGAGTCCTATGAGGAAATGGGCGGCGCGAAGCATACGGTTTTCGCCGAGACCCGCCCGATCTCCACCTACCTCGTCGCTTTCGCCGCCGGGCCGTTTCAGAAGATCGAGCACGCAGGCGAGCCGACGGTGTATTTCCGTAAGTCGCAACTGGCGCGGGCGCAGCAGGAAGTGCCGGAGTTGCAGGAGATCACTGCGCAGGGAATCAAGTTCCTCTCCGAATACTTCGCGCAGCCGTTTCCCTTCCCCAAGTACGACCTCGTCCTCATCCCCGGCATGGCTTACGGCGGGATGGAGCACGCGGGCGCGACCTTTCTGCGCGAGGAATCAGTCCTGTTCCGGACGGCAACCACGCACTCCGATATTCTCGGCCGCGACATCCTCACACTGCACGAGCTGACGCACCAGTGGTTCGGCGACCTGGTGACGATGCGCTGGTTCGACGACCTGTGGCTGAAGGAAGGGTTCGCGCAGTTCATGGCCTATCGCGCGCTCTCGTCGCTGAAGCCCGAGGACAATATCTGGAAGCGCTTCTACGAGTCGATCAAGCCGGGCGCGTACGGCATCGACGAGACGCTCGGCACCACGCCGATCTACCAGGACATTCCCAACCTCGACGCGGCGAAGTCCGCCTACGGCGCAATTGTGTACTCGAAAGCGCCTGGGGTGCTCAAGCAGCTCTGGTACGTGCTCGGCGACGACCACTTCCGCGACGGCCTGCGCGCGTACCTGAAAGACCACGCCTACGCGAACGCCGAGTGGAGTGACCTGGTGCACGCCTTCGAGCAGGCCTCGGGCAAGTCGCTGACCAAGTTCGCCGACGCATACATCAAGAAGCGCGGTATGCCCGAGATCGACGTGACCTGGTCGTGCTCAAATGGCAAGCTCACGAACTTGACGCTTACGCAGAAAGACGTGCTGGGCGAAGGAACCGTGTGGCCGATTGCAACTGAGGTTCTGGCCGTGTTCCCCAAATGGCACACGAATACTGTCGTAAAACCACCGATGGGCTGGCACAAGCGGGTCGAATTTGAGAGCCCGACCACCGATGTAGCGATTCCTAATAACATGCGAGAGCCGTGCCCAGCGTATGTGTTCGCCAACGACCAGGACTACGCTTACGGCCGGTTCCTGCTCGACGACAAGAGCAAAGCATACGTTCTCGCGCATCTCGGCGAAGTATTCGATCCATTCCATCGCGCGCTGCTCTGGGGTTCCCTCTGGCAATCCGTCCAGGTCGCCGATCTCGATCCGCGCAAGTACGTCGAATTGACAACGAAGCTGACGCCGAATGAAAAAGACGAAGCCCTGCTCGCATCGACCATCGGACGTACCGCGGCGGCGCTGCATCACTACGTCTCCGATGCAGACCGGCATCGTCTCACAGCGCCGCTAGACCAGATTGCCTCGTCGCACATGCAGCAGGAGCAGGACCGCAACCTGCGGATCGTATGGTTCCGCGGATTTCGGGCGCTGACGGAGAGCGAAGAATCGCGCACGATATTGAAGCGGTTACTCGAAACTACCCCGGGTAAGCCAAAAGAGGGCTTACCCGGGGCACCCCTGGAAATTCGGGGAATCACGCTGCGCCCGCTCGATCGCTGGAACATGGTCACCACGCTGGTCGCGCTCGGCGATCCCGACGCCGACAAGATCCTCGCCCGCGAAAAAGAACGCGATCACTCGACCGACGGGCAGAAATACGCGTACATGGCGGAAGCCGCACGTCCCGACGCGGCCAGCAAGAAGAAGTATTTCGACGACTACCTGCACAAAGCGGAGCGCCCGGAAGATTGGGTGCAAACCTCGCTGGGAGCATTCAACTACTGGAACCAGTCGGCGCTGACGCAGCCGTATCTCGAACCGGCACTACAGGCGCTGCCGCAGGTGAAACGCGAGCGCAAGATCTTCTTCCTCGTGGCGTGGCTGGATGCATTCATCGGCGGGCAGCAGTCCAAGGCGGCGGATGACGCGGTCCATCATTATCTGGACGCGGAGCAGATCGAACCCGACACGCGGCTGAAAATCCTGCAGGCGGTGGATGAGTTGGATCGGACGGTGAAGATTCGGGAGAAGTACGCGAAGGCGAATTAACCACGGATTTTCACGGATCAACACGGATCAACACATTGAAGTAATCGATCCGTGATAATCCGTGGCAATCCGTGGTTAATATTTTCTACCAAACCCGACATCTCTTTTCCGGCGCCATCGGCTGTCCCTTCTCGCACGAGAACGCTTTCTGGAATTCGGGCATGTTGATGACGACACCGTTCGTGCGCCACATTCCCGGCGAATGAGGATCGGTCATGGCCCGCATGCGCGCGGCTTCCGGACGCGTTGCGCCGCACCAGCTCTGGCCGTAGCCGACGAAGAAGCGCTGCTCGGGCGTGAGGTCGTCGATCGGCAAAAAATTCTGCGTCTTGGTTTCGTCCTTCCATGCCATGTAGGCGAGGATGGCGCCGCCAAGATCGGCGATGTCTTCGCCGACGGTGAGCTTGCTGTTGATCTTCACATCCTGCACTTCGGGATTGACCGGATACTGCGCGTACTGGTCGATGATGCACTGCGCGCGCTCCGTGAATGCCTGCGCGTCCTGCGGCTGCCACCAGTCGCGCAAGTCGCCCTTGGAATCGAACTGACGCCCTTCGTCATCGAACCCGTGCGTTAATTCGTGCCCGATGGTTCCGCCCGTGTTGCCGAAGTTCGGCGCGGCATCGCTCTTCATGTCGAACGCCGGAGGCTGAAGCTGCCCGGCGGGAAAATTCACCGAGTTGTTCTGCGGGTCGTAATTGGCGTTCACTGTTGGCGGAGTCAGGTAC
>JBOGLI010000401.1:0-1892 GCA_050746165.1 Terriglobales bacterium
GCGTTCGAGGAGGCAATTCTGGTCCCGAATCGGGACGATTCAATTCGGGTCCGCCGCTAGCGTTCGGTTTCTTCGGATTCGAGGGCGGTCAGTACTTCGTCGTCGACATCCCAGTGTTTCAGAATCGAAATCACCGTACGCGTGCGGAAGCCGGCGCGGGCGAGCGTGCGAAAAATACGTGCCGCCTCTTTCTGATTGGCGGGTTTCTGCATTCGTTTGCGGCGGAGGAAATCGCGCGCCTGCTGTTCCTCGTTGACACCGTCGTAAGCCGCCTCTACGGCCTTATCGATGATGTTGCCATGTACGCCGCGCTGTTTTAACTCGGTGACCACGCGCATGCGGCCAAATTTTTCATTATCGCGGCGGAGCGACGAGTAGCTGGCGGCGTAGTCGGTGTCGTTAAGGTAGCGCTGGTCCTTGAGGCGGCGGATGACCAGTTCGATGAGCGCGTCCCCGAGCTCGCCTTCCGCGACCCGCGGACGCAGAAATCGCTTCAACTCGGCGACCGTCCGCATGCGGCGACCGAGCGCGGCAACCGCGCACTCATAGAGCGAGTCCTCGGTCCAGTCGTCGCGGCGGCGGCTCTTGAAAGGCATGGTAATAGGGTACTCCGAGGAGTAAAACGAAAGCGTCTTTATGTCCCTCATTCTGTGACAGGAGGATTGCCATGCCCGCAAAGAATGCATTCATCGGCAAGACTCGCCGTCCCACCCGGCGTGAAATTGCCGCGGAACTCGGCGCCAGCATGCCGGTCTGGGACGGACTACTTCTAGACCTTCGCCGCGACTTTCATCTGAAACCGGAGTGGCATTCCTATTCCGTGAATACCGGCTGGATGATGCGTTTCAAGAGTGGCAAGCGCAACGCGCTGTATATATCTCCGCTGCGCGGGCATATTCGGACCGCGCTCATTTTGGGCGATAAAGCAGTCAAGTCAGCGCTGGCCTCCCAACTTCCTGCACGCGCTAAGCGGCTGGTCCGGTCGGGAACGCGCTACGCCGAAGGCACCGCGGTGCGCATGCTGATCAGCGATTCTCGCGGGTCGGAGATCGCGAAGCAGTTAGTCGCGATCAAGCTGGCTAATTAGGACAGTGCCAGGTAACACAATCCGGTTCCGGGATCAGACACTAGATTCCTATGTCTCCGTGCCTCCGTGCCTCGGTGGTGAACGAAGCTGCGATGCTAAAATCAACGTTTGCCCGTGCTCCCAACTGACAACTAGCAACCGGCAACCAGCAACATCTTTATGCTCACTGGCAACGATATCCGGCGCAAGTTCCTGGACTATTTCGTCCAGCGCGGCCACCGCGAGGTGCACTCCTCGTCGCTGGTTCCGGCGAATGACCCCACGCTGCTGTTCACCAACGCCGGCATGAACCAGTTCAAGGACGTTTTCCTCGGCGTTGAAAAGCGCGATTACCGCCGTGCGACGACGTCGCAGAAGTGCGTCCGCGCCGGCGGCAAGCATAATGACCTGGAGAACGTCGGGTTCACCGCGCGCCACCACACCTTTTTCGAGATGCTCGGGAATTTCTCCTTCGGCGACTACTTCAAGAAAGACGCCATCGCTTACGCGTGGGAACTGATCACCGCTAAGGATTGGTACGGAATTCCGAAGGACAAGCTCTACGTCACGATCTTCAAGGGCGAGAACGGCATTGCGCGCGACGACGAAGCCTACAAGCTCTGGCTGGAGCACGTGGCCAAGGAGCGCATCTACGAGTTCGGGTTGAAAGACAATTTCTGGCAGATGGGCGAGACCGGCCCCTGCGGTCCGTGCAGCGAGATCCACTACGACATGGGCGCTGCGGCCAGCGCCGAAGGCCACACGGATTGCCAGTTCGGCTGCGAGTGCGGGCGCTACGTCGAGATCTGGAACCTGGTGTTCATGC
>JBOGLI010000402.1:0-1698 GCA_050746165.1 Terriglobales bacterium
GCTTCGGTGTCCGCCGTGCCGGTCATGCCGGCCAGCTTCTTGTACATGCGGAACAGGTTCTGGAACGTGATCGACGCCAGCGTCTGATTTTCGCGCTGGATCGGCACGCCCTCTTTCGCCTCGACCGCCTGGTGCAGGCCGTCGCTCCAGCGGCGGCCGGGCATCAGTCGGCCGGTAAACTCGTCGACGATGAGCACCTCACCGTCCTTCACCACGTATTCCACGTCGCGGTGGTAGAGCGAGTAGGCCTTGATGGCGGTTTCGACGTGGTGCTTGAGGTCCCAATTCTCCGGGTCGGCGATGTTGGTGATGCCGAGCAATTGCTCGACGTGCTCCCATCCCTCGTCGGTCACGGTGACCGTCTTGTGCTTCTCGTCGACCGTGTAATCGCCGGTATGCGTCGCGGGCTCTCCCGGCGGGCCGGGGATTTCCTCGCCCTGTTTCAAGTTCGGAATGATCTTGTTGACGCGCGTGTACTTGTCGGTGGACTCCTCGCTGGCGCCGCTGATGATGAGCGGCGTGCGCGCCTCGTCGATGAGGATCGAGTCCACTTCGTCGACGATGCCGAAATTGTGCCCGCGCTGCACGCAGTCGCGCAGGTCGAACTTCATGTTGTCGCGCAGGTAGTCGAAACCGAACTCGTTGTTGGTGCCGTAAGTAATATCGGCGCCATAGGCCGCGCGACGTTCTTCGTCGTCAAGATCGTGGACAATGACTCCGACGCTCAGCCCGAGGAAGTTGTAGAGCTTGCCCATCCATTCGGAGTCACGTTTCGCCAGGTAGTCGTTGACGGTGATCACGTGGGCGCCGCGGCCGGGCAGTGCGTTGAGATAAACCGGCAGCGTCGCAACCAGCGTTTTGCCTTCGCCGGTTTTCATTTCGGCAATCTTGCCGTCGTGCAGCACCATGCCGCCGATCAACTGCACGTCGAAATGGCGCATGTTGAGCGCGCGCCGCCCAGCCTCGCGTACCACCGCGAAGGCTTCGGGCAGGATATCGCCGAGGACCTCGTTCTCCGCCTTGCGGCGCTCGTCCTCGATCTCCTTGAGCCGTTCGGAGCTGGCGTCTGGCTCATCGGCAATCTTCGCCACGCGCTCGCGGATGCGCTGGCGAAATTCTTCAGTCTTGGCGCGAAGCTGCTCGTCGGAGAGCGCCTTCATGTCCGTTTCCATCGCCCCGATTCGCTGGACAATGGGCGTCAGGCGCTTGACCTCGCGCTCGTTCTGCGTGCCGAAAATCTTCGCTGTTATCTTGTTAAACAAAGTTCGGTTCCCGCTGCGCACACTCCGGCAGCATGTGATTAGGCTAACACATTAGATGCGGCAGAACGGCTGTCGGCTCTCGGCTATTGGAACACCAGTGATCGGTGTTCGGTAATCGGTGATCGGCATTTTCTTCTCTGCGTTCTCTGCCTCTCTGCGACCTCTGCGCTGAAACTTTCGGGCCCGGCGCCCTCGCCGGGCCGGCTCCTGAATCCGCTATTGTCTTGGGGGCCGCGGCCGCCCTCGGCCGCGGCTGACAAACTCCGGCTACCTACCATTCTGCTATCCTTTTTCTCCCATGAATCTCGAAGGAAAAACCGCGGTCGTCTTCGGAGTCGCGAACAAGCGCAGCATCGCCTGGGCCATCGCACAGGAGTTGCAAAAAGCTGGTGCGCGTTTGGCCATCACCTATCATAACGAACGACTGGCCCAGGAA
>JBOGLI010000403.1:0-2160 GCA_050746165.1 Terriglobales bacterium
AGGAGGGCTACCGCTATTCCGTGTATCCGTTTACTGGATCGGTGGACTTCACTCATCCTGAGGGCCTGCTGCTGCCGTTGCAATCGATCAAGATCACGAAGGTTGCGACGGTAGCCGTTCCCGGGGAGCATGATCGCCAGGTCGTGGTGGTATTCCAGGAGAAGGGGAAGGACTACGCGGTGCCGATCGGGGTGGACGACGGCGGCGACGTGACCATCTACGCCGACGAAATGTTCTTCTACGAAGACCCGCATACGCTCTACAGCTTCTGGCCGCAGGATGTGTGGGACGCGATCGCCAAGCACGAGGTCCACAAGGGGATGAACGAGATCCAGGTGGCATTCGCCATCGGGATGGGCGTTCCCGAACCGGGCGGCAGCCAGGCGCTGAAGACGGTGAACTATCCCAACGGCGGGAAGGCCGTTTCTGTGACGTACAACAACGGGCGAGCCGTGGATATTAAGTATGCGAGCTGAAGCGAATTAAGAATGAAGAAGTCAGAATGAAGAATGAAAAACGAGGGAAGGGCCTCGGGACGAACAGAGAAGTAATGGGGTGCAGTAATCAGAGTGACCGGCGAGACGCCGGTGCTACAGGGTCAGCTGCTGCTGCTCCCAGGTGGTTTCGGTGACGCGGGGTTCGGTGGCGAGGTCGAGGACGAGGCGCTCCAGCACCAGGCGTTTGCTGACGGGGCTGGAACGGAGTTCGAGGTCGGCGCGGGCGATGAGGCGTAACGCGCGCGTTAGCTCGCGGCGCGACTGGTAGCGGCGGGCCTGGCGCAGGACGTCCTCGGCGGCGAAGGGCGGCACGCCGAAGCCTCGCCAGAGCGCCTGCCAGAGAGCGCGGGTGTCGCGCACGCGCTTTTCGAACAGGACCAGCATCTGGCGGAAGGTTTTCGCCAGCATATAAAGGTGGCCGATGGCGGCCTCGTCGCCGTCGCCGCTGGAGAGCAGGCCGTCGAGGACGGCGAGGGCACGGGCGCGGTCGTGGGCGGAGATGGCGTCGGTTAGCTCGTAGAGCGAGCGCTGCTTGGCGGCCAGCACCATGGTTTCAACGTCGCCGAGTGCGATCTTCTTTTTCTCGCCGACATAAAGGATGAGTTTTTCCAGTTCGTTGGCGACGAGCATCATGTCGCCGCCGAGGGCGTCGATCATCTCGCGGGCCGCATCCTGGTCGAGCTTGACTTGCTCGGAGGCGGCGCGCTCGATGGCCCACTTCACCGCCTCGCCTTCCTCAACGCGCGCCAACTCGACGATGGAACAGAATGGGCCGATGGTTTCGCGGATGCGCTCGTAGCGGTCCTTGTCCTGCAGATCCATGCGGCGAACGTCGGCGGGGATGGAGATGTGGTCGGCGACGAGGATGATGAGCGCGTCGGGATTGGGATTCTTGGCGTAGTCCTCGATCGCGCCAAATTCCTTGTCGTGCGAGCCGCGTCCGTAGAGCGATTTGATGCCGCGCACAAAGATCACCTGGAACGGCGCCATCAAGGAAGGAGTGCGGGCGGCGTCGAGGACCTCGGCAATGGACGTTTCGGCAAGATCGAACTCGTGGAGCGAGAAGTCGCGAAGATCGTTCGGAACGAGCGTTTGCAGCACAGCGTCGCGGCACTGCTTGCGAAAGAAGGCCTCGTCGCCAACGAGCAGGTAAAGAGGCTTGAGTTTCCGCTCCTTTACCTCCGAGACAAATTTTTCCGTGGCGGCGAAGGGCTTCATCGAGCACCCGCAATTTGTAATTTGTAATTTGAAAAGTGAAAAGTAAGAGAAAACAGGCCGACGGCGGAGTGCTGTGTTTCTCCTACTTTGCAATTTTCAAATTTCAAATTACGAATTTTCATCAGTATTCCTCCACGACGCTGCTGACGAGGGTGCGGGCGAAGTCGCGGGCGAGGCGGTCGAGGGCGGGCGCGTCCTCCTCGAAGAAGCTGGAGACCTCGCGCGAAACCTGGTACTGCTCGCGGAAGGTGTAATTCGGGTTGTCGAAAAGAATCTTGCCGCGGCGATCGACGAGCGAAACGCTCATGTGGACGGTGACCAGCGCGGTGGAGGCGCGGCCGGTCTGGGAATCGTAGGTGAGCGGCGCGGCCGAGGCGGAGACGACCGTGCCGCGGAGAATGGCGTCGGCGTCGTCGGAGATTTCGGGAATGATGCGGAACTTGGT
>JBOGLI010000404.1:0-3706 GCA_050746165.1 Terriglobales bacterium
CCCGAGAACTTATCCGCCGCCGGGTTGAGGAGGAATATCGACCGTGTTTGCGAACGCTGAGCGACCGTCGTGCCCGGTGCGGTAGTAAACCCGAGTGTGAAAGCGTGTCTCCAGATTTTTTTCTGGATCGCAAATCCGAATGGCGGTCGATGAATGCCGAGATTTCGCGCATTGACGACCGTCGGATTTACTTCGGCGATGAGGGCGATTGTCGGGCGAACATCGATAGCAAAACCGATCCCCAGCGCAAAGCTGTCGGCACAAGGCTTGACTTGCATCGCGACGGGCACGCCATTCGCGAGCGCCTGGCCGCAGGGTTGCTCGCGTGGCGGAGTTCTCAGCGTTCCGGCGGTCAGGATAGCCGGTCGGTTGTGAATGGAAAGAGTGGGAACAAGCACAAACTGCGCACGGCTCCCGATGCTTTTGGACGCGATCAGTTCGAAGTTCGTAGTGAAATTGCGCGTGAAATCATTGGCGCCGTCGATGGAGAATCGGAACGTTGCGTTGAAAGGCTGGTGGTCGCGCTCGTCGAGCAGGCGATACGCAGCCCGTAATTCGATCGGCCGCCCCAGGATTGTCGGGGACCGATAGGCGGCTACAGAAAAGCGATCCGTGATGCCGTATTGAAAGCCAAAGGAAGGGACTGCGAAATCATCCAACCCGATGAGAGTGTGGCCCAAAGCGGGTCCGCGGAATGCCGGTGAAAACGGGAACCTGTGGCTGAAATTCACCCAGAGCGCATGACGTGTAATGCGCTGTCCACTCGGTAACGTCAGCAAGCGATCGTCACCCGGAGTGAAATAGTTCGCGTCCGCACTCGGCGTGGGAGACGCTGCCACTTGCTGCGTGCCTGTGGCGCCTGAAGTGGTTTGTCGCGCGGTCTCGACACTGCTCGAAGACCTCTCGTCGGACAATTCGCGCACAGTCTTCGCCGAGGTGTCGATCTCGTACCGCTTCCCATTCTGTTCGACTACGACGGTCGAGCCCCCGGCTCCAAACACTACGTTGAATGGAAGCTTGGGCGTAAGGTGCGTTTCTTCATCCTTGGTTACTCCCGCGGTCGCGAGAATGGTGATGATCGGTAGCACTGCGGCAATGACACAGCACTGTCGCATTCGACGTATGAAAATGGAGCACATAAATGCCTACCTTAGGTCTATGCTGGAAAACTTGTTGCTGTTACCGCGTGAGTGCGGCCGGGTTCGAGATCTTCAAAATTGAAGTCGCTCTCGAATAGTTCGAAGTACTTGCGCCTTTCCTGAACAAGTTGGGCGTGCGTTCCCGATTCGACGATTCTCCCGTTGTGCATGACGAGAATCTGGTCCGCCTCGCGCACTGTGGAGAGCCTGTGAGCGATCGCAATCACTGTTTTGTTTCGCAACAAGGGCGCGAGCGCGCGGCGCAACCTGCGCTCTGTAATCAGGTCGACGTTCGAGGTCGGCTCGTCGAGGAGCACGAGTTCCGGATCGCCGAGCAAAGCTCGTGCCACGCAGATTCGTTGACGCTGACCGCCTGAAAGCTGAATGCCACGCTCACCAACCGGCGTGTCAAACCCCACCGGCAACTCTGAAACAAAATCGGTGACCATTGCCTGCCGGCAGACTGAATCGAAAACCTCGGCCGGAATGTTTGACCGGCCGAGCACAATGTTGTCGCGGATAGTGCCGCTGAACAGAAATGGCTCTTGCGTGACGAGCGCCACGCTCTCACGCGGATTTCCGCTTTCTGTGCCGTTGAATAGCACCGCACCTTGGGTAGGGCGGTAGAAGCCCGTAATCAGCCCGATGAGCGTCGATTTGCCCGCCCCCGAGCAGCCCACAATCGCAGTGAACTCGCCGCGCCGGACCACGAAACTCACACCGCGAAGTGTCTCCTCGCGATCGACATAGCCGAAGTCAACGTCCACGAAACGCAGGTGCTCAGTGCACATCGCTTTTTCCATCGGTTCATCGGTGCAAGTGTCCTCCGGAAGGTCGAGCAGTTGGCGAATTCGGTCGATTGCCGCGTAGGAGTCGGCGAATTGCGAGCCGATACTCACTATCTGTATCGCTGGGTAGATCAACCATGCCATGACGGCGAAGAATCCGACCAGGCCGCCGGTGGTCAGCCGTCCGGCAGAAATTTCGTGTGCCCCTGCCCATAACAGCGCCGTGCCGCACGCTCCGGTGACGAGGTACACAAGCGAATTCAAAACAGCTGAGCCGCGTTGTACGCGGGTCATCACCTCGCGCCAGCTCTGGAGTAGGGCCCCGAAGCTGCGTTCTCTGTGCGACTCAGCCCGGAACGAGCGCAGTACTCGAATACCGGCGCAATCCTGCGCAGCTTCGTTGGTCATCTCCGACGCGAGTCGCACGCGTTCTTTCGCGAGTGGCCTCAGGCGGGCGATGCCCAACGCAAACGACGCGAGAAACAGGCAGGCCAGCAACACGACGAAGCCGGCCATCCGGACATCAATGGCAAAGAGAATCGCCAAGCCCAGCAGGCCTGTCGTAACGCCCACCGAGAAATCAACCAGGCCCGTATTGATCGCCTGCCGAAGCAAGTCGGTGTCGTGCACGATGCGGAAGCCCAGTTCAGCGCTATTTTGCCGGTCGTGCCAGGCAATCGGCAGGCGCAGCACATGGCGATGCAGTCGCTCTCGCAACGTACAGATGACGTCGCGCACCGCCCCCCCTGTGACCCGGGATTGCAAATGCGATGCGGTCGCCTGTAGGAGAGAAACCGCCACGATGAGAGCGGCGACCCCGGACACGATGCGTGTCTGGCGTCCGCTTAACACATCGTCGATTACGAATTTCATCGCAACCGGTACCATCAGCGCGCTGGCGCGCAACACGAGCAGCAGGACTGCTCCGCCCAGGAAATGAGCACGCCAGGGCCGCGCCAGCTCCCACACGAACCTTGCGCCGCTGGGCGGCCCAATGCGGTCGCGCCTCCCGCCGCTGGTGCGTGTTGCTAGCGGTGTTCGCACAACCCATAGAGCAAGGGGGCGAGCCGCCGTTACATTCCGAACTCAGGGTCAGGCGCCTGCCGTTGAAGCTATGACGGTTTCAGCTGGGTCAATCTCGGGGCGCGCAGCCGTAATTCTGCGGCCGTAATCATTCATCGGCCGTTCCAGAAAGGCGTATAAGACCGCCGGCAGCAGGATGACCAGTGTGACGAATATCGCCCACTGCGCCGCCCCGGGTAGCGCGTTCGTATTGAATGCAATCCAGATGCAGAAGTAATGGGCGATGTATATGCCGTACGAATGCTCGGCGATCCAGTGGCTCGCCAGTCGTATGAACTGGTTTTCTGTTTCAGCTATGAACGGCAGAATCGTTCCAATCAGGAGACATGCGGCCCATGCAAGCCACCATTCGTGCGCGATCGGAACCCACGTCGAAACGGTGCCTATCGCCGCAAGCACAAGCGGCCAGACGGCGAAACTGATTTTGGAGGGGCGACCTTTCGCAATCACGTATGCGATAGCGCCCGGAATCGTGCAGGGCACGAATCGCACTACGTCGAGCCGTCCTGTATGCGGGACATACGGCAGCAATATCGATATCGCAATTGCGGCGAAAAGAGTGTTCAGCAGCAACACGCCGGCATTGCGGCGCTGTGTCAATAGAAACACCGCGGGCAGAATCAGGTACATCTGCAACTCGTAGGGCAGGCTCCAAAGTGGAGACAGGAGTGCCTGCGATGCCGTGAGGTTCATCGT
>JBOGLI010000405.1:0-3505 GCA_050746165.1 Terriglobales bacterium
TGCCTGGTTGGGGCAGTTCCGACGATTGCTGGTGCGTCACGATCATTGTCTTGAAAGCTATCGGGCCTTTTTCTATCTCGGCTGCCTCTGGATTACACTCCGGAGGTGTTTTTGAAACACGCTCTAGTAATCAGGAGTCGGCGAGAAGGCCCGGTCTGGCGACCGGGCCTTTCGTTTTCTTAATCGCTCCCCGGCGGGGTACTTACCCGACGCGCTGGGCCAGGAGGCGCTCAATCGTACTGAACAACTGCGCAATGGGAACAGGCTTGGTTAACAACGCGTCGATTCTCTCTGCGATCATCTCGTCTGGCCGGATCGGGAACGCCGTAATCAGGATGATCGCCGGCTGGGGGGACTTCAGCCGGGCCGCGTGAACGACGTCGAATCCCGCCCTCGGCGTCTCCATTCGCATGTCGCTGAGGACGGCGTCAAAATCATCGGACGCAAGTTTTTGCCTCGCGTCACTCGCGCTCACCGCCAGCGTGACCTTGTAGTGGTTGCTTTCCAGAACCGCCTTCAGCATGGACCGGACCGAGGGCTCGTCGTCAACGATCAGAACTTTGGCCGCGGAGATCGCCCCTTTGGACATATACCTGTTCAGATAGATGCGCGTGTGCAATCAGGTGGCGCGTCCGGAAATTCTTAACAGCCTCCACGGATTGCGCGCTGGCCCGCTTCTGCACCTTGAAATCGAGATCAACACGTTCGACAACATCGATCTGCGTTTGTTATCGGCAAGCAAATGCGCGAAAGCTTGAGGACGGCGCTGATCGGGAAGTCGATCGAGAACGCGGTCGGCCGCAGCGGAGATCCGGTCGCCGATTATTACTGATTCGATTATCGCCGGCAGCACTACAATGCGCTTGCATCTAACCGTCGGGAGGTAGTTATGGACGGTATCACGGTTTTCGGCGTGGACAACTGTGAAGAAACGCAGCGCTCGCGCCGCTTTCTCGACAGCCGCAACATCTCTTACAAGTACGTCAATCTCGATCAGGACAAAGCCGCCGAGGAGATGGTGAAAAAAGAAAATCACGGTAAGCGGCGGATTCCCTTTATCGAAGTCACCGTCGGCAACGAAGTGCGCGTCTTACGCGAACCGAGTGACGAAGAACTCGCCGACGCCGTGCGGGACCTGAAGGTCATTGGCGCAGCGTGAGCGCGAGTAATAAGTAATGAGTAATAAGTATTGAGAGGGCTCGTAGCGCGGCGCGCGCTTATTACTCATCACTTGTTACTTATTACTCAAAAGAGCCGTGCCCCTTCCAGCCGCAGCAACTCTTCTTTGACGTGCAGGCCGCCGCCGTAGCCGGTGAGGGTTCCGTCGGATCCGATCACCCGATGGCAGGGCACCACGATCGCGATCGGATTCTGCCCGTTTGCCAGCCCCACGGCTCGCACGGCCTTAGGTTTTCGGATTGCTTCCGCAATGTCTTTGTAGGATCGCGTTTGCCCGTACGGAATCTTAAGCAGTTCGAGCCAGCAGCTCCTCTGAAAATCGGTGCCGCGCAGATCGAGTGGCAGCGTGAACTGCTCGCGCCTCCGCTCGAAATACTCCTTCAACTGCCTGCGCCATGGCGCGAGTCGCAACGCGTCCGGCACGCAGCCAGAGTGCTGGTGCCGGCCGAACTCCAGGGCGCGCAGCCCCGCCTCGGACAAAACCATGGTCAGGGGCCCGACCGGGGAATCGAATATGTCGTAACAAAGTAGCTCTGACACGATCTGATGATAGTCCGCCGCGCGAAACGTGCACGTCTCTTGCCACTCATGGGATGATAGAAGCGGCGCGGCTGAATCTTGAACCGCGCGTGAATAGCACAGCATCCAATGGAACAGACCGAGATCCTGCGGGCAGAAGGGCTGAAGAAGGTTTTCCGTTCCGGCAGGAGCGATCTGGTGCTCTTTGACAACTTATCGTTCGAAGTGAAGGCGGGCGAGATGGTTGCGATCGTAGGGCAATCCGGCGCGGGCAAAAGCACGCTTTTGCACATGCTGGGAGCGCTTGATCGGCCTTCCGCCGGTGACATATACTGCGCCTCCATTAACCTGCAGACACTTTCCGACGAATCGGCCGCCGACTTCCGCAACCGCGAGATCGGGTTTGTCTGGCAGTTCCATTACCTGCTTCCCGAATTTACCGCGCTGGAAAACGCGGCCATGCCGCTTCTGGTGCGCGGCGAAAAGCGCGTCCAGGCGGAGGCCAAGGCCATGAACTGGCTGCGCGAGGTCGGTTTGGAAGACCGCTCGCATCACCGCTCGGGCGAACTCTCGGGCGGCGAACAACAGCGGGTCGCCCTGGCTCGCGCCCTGGTCACAAGTCCGCGGCTGCTGATTGCCGACGAACCGACCGGCGACCTGGACACGAAGACATCGTCGGCAGTCTTCGAGCTGATTGCCCGGCTGCACGTCGAGCACCGGCTCACTTCGGTCATCGCGACGCACAGCATCGCATTCGCCCGCCGCTGTCATCGCGTTTTACGTTTGGAAGGCGGGCGGTTGGAAGAGGTCGCTCCGGAGTCACTAAACTAGAAACTTCGGTGATCACTTCGGGTCAGAATTTACTTGAAGTGGGCGGCGAACGGAACGACACTCAGGGAAGCGCAGAGGTTCCGCGTGCAGTTCGACGCAGGCGGGTAACAGGGGTGAGGACGATGGATTCCCGGGAGGAATCCCGGCGGTCTTTCGGCGGGGTCCCCAGCACGCGCCGTTTTTGCGCGTGATGGGGTGCTCGGAGAGAGAATTAAAAATGTTTGAACGGTACACGGAAAAAGCGCGGCGAGTCATCTTTTTTGCCCGCTACGAGGCCAGCCAGTTTGGGTCGCCGTACATCGAGACCGAGCACCTCCTGCTTGGGCTGTTGCGCGAAGACAAGGCCCTGACTAACCGGTTCCTGCGCTCGCACGCCTCGGTGGAATCGATCCGCAAGCAGATCGAAGGGCATACCACCATTCGCGAGAAAGTCTCGACCTCGGTGGACCTCCCGCTGAGCAACGAATGCAAGCGCGTGCTCGCCTATGCCGCCGAGGAGGCCGAGCGCCTTTCTCATAAGCACATCGGCACCGAGCACTTGCTGCTCGGGTTGTTGCGGGAAGAGAAGTGTTTTGCCGCCGAGATCCTGCACGAGCGCGGCCTGCGCCTGACCACGATTCGCGAGGAATTGCAGCGCACTACGCAGGAAAAACAGCCGCAACAGCGTTCGCGCGAGTCGTCGCTGCTATCCGAATTCAGCCGCGACCTGACCCAGGCCGCGATGGACAACCAGCTCGATCCGCTGGTCGGACGAGATGGAGAACTGGAGCGAGTCATCCAGATTCTGTGCCGCCGCACCAAGAATAATCCAGTGCTGATCGGCGAGCCCGGCGTGGGCAAAACCGCCATCGTCGAGGGGCTTGCGCGCCGCATTGTTCACGGAGACGTGCCGGAGATTCTGCGTGACAAGCGCGTCATTGCGCTTGACCTCGGCTCCATGCTGGCCGGAGCGAAATATCGGGGCGAGTTTGAGGAC
>JBOGLI010000406.1:0-1146 GCA_050746165.1 Terriglobales bacterium
GTAGTGTGGAAGACAGATGCGCCAATTGGGAATTCCACGGTCGGCGGCGGCGGCTCTTGCAGCTGCGATCGTCCTGGTTTTCGTCCTGGCCGCGATCACCTACCGCTCCGATGCCGGAGTGCAGCAGACCGCCGACTGGCTCAATCACACCAATGAAGTCCGTGCGGAGCTTTCTTCCTTGCTCCTCTACATCCGCGCCGCGGAAGCGGATTCCCGCGGCTATGTCATCACCGGCGACCCCGACTACCTTGCCGCGTACCAGCAGAGCCGCCGTCAGGAACCCGCCATTTTCGACAAGGTCGCGCGTCTTACCGCCGACAATCCCGACCAGCAGCGACGGCTCATCCATGCCCGTGCGACGATCGACGCGAAGTTCAACATTCTCGACAAGAACATCGAAACGCGTCGCCGAGGCGACGTTGCCGCCGCCATCAGGTTCGTCAGTTCGGGAGAAGGCAAACGCCTCATGGACGCCGTCGAGCGTGAACTCGCAGCCATGGGGGACGAGGAATCACGGCTGCTGCACGAACGCCAGCAGCAATACCAAGCCTCGACCCGGCGAGCCCAGGACATGTTCTTCGTCCTCCTCTTCGCCGACATCACTCTGCTGGGCGCCGTGTACGTGACTATCGCGCAGCATCTTGAAGAACGCCGGAGTCACCTTGCCATTATCGAGTCACAAAATCAGGTACTCGAGCTGCGCACCGCCGAGGCCGAGCGTGCCAGTCAATTGAAAAGTAAGTTTCTGGCCAACATGAGCCATGAGCTACGCACGCCCCTCAATTCTATTCTCGGCTTTTCGGAACTTCTGCACGACGAGGTGGCAGGGGGGCTGAACGAAAAACAGCAGCGCTGGACCGTCCACATCCGCACTGCCGGCAAGCACCTGTTGCAACTGATCAACGACATCCTCGACCTCTCCAAGATCGAGGCGGGACAGCTGAAGATTTCTCCGGAAACTTTTCCGTTTGCCGCGGCGCTCCCGGAAGTGCTTACCATCATTCGCCCGCTGGCAATGGCGAAGCAAATCACCGTCGTTCACGATACCCAACCGGACCTGCTGGTGTTCGCCGACCGGGTCCGTGTCAAGCAGGTGCTCTACAACCTGCTCAGCAATGCCGTGAAGTTCAGCGGGCAACACACGAC
>JBOGLI010000407.1:0-4486 GCA_050746165.1 Terriglobales bacterium
GGTACGGTGCGTTCGGCAAATATCGTGTAGGAGGGGGTCACCTTGCTGAACCCGACGTGGTACTCGGGGCTGAGCAGCACCGGGCGGAAGCCGTCCGCAACAGCGCCTTCCAGATCGTGGGTCACAACTTCGGCATCGCCGTGCAGGATGCGGTACTCGCACCGTTTCGGGGCGGTCCGCTCGAGCACAATCACGTCCTCGACTCGCGCTCTCACGCAAAAACCGTGGGCCACCGCGTCCTGGAACGGCGCAATCAATTTGGCGTATTTCATGGGGACGGAGGCATATTCGTATTCCGTGCCCTGACCGTCGCCGAGAAATAGCGTCAGCACCTCAGTGATGGACATCCCCTGCCACCCGGCAGAAGAGGCGAATCGCATTCTCCGCCGGCCTGCCTCGGTCAGCTTATCCGCGAAATGCTTGCGGGTGTCCAGCACTCTGAGTTCGTAGCAGGCCGGTTCCGTGCAAGGCGCTGCATCGGGTAGGGACTCCGCCGGCTTTTCCAGCACCGTGTATATGCCTGCCTGTGCGGCGACCGAATAGCCTGCGCGTGCGCGTTCCGCAACTAACCCTGGAAAGGTAGTGAAGTCATCGCGCGGAAGGAACGTTCCCATCTTAATGTGATGACCGCTCTCCAGCACATATTGGAACTGGTTGGGACGCCCGGGAGCTTTCTCCATCAGCAGATCCCAGGTCGGAAACATTCTGCCCCGGACGCCGTTCACAACCTTGTAGCCGCGCGCTCCATAGAGGTTCAATCCGTCACGCATGGCGCGGTCGGGGCCGTGCTCGACTAATGCGTACTCATAGGCGTCCGCGGAGTCGGTGCGCTCCATCAACGCTACGCCTGCCAATAGAACCAGCCGGTAGTGCTCGGTGGCGGCACGGTTCATGGCATCCGCGAGGTTTTCCTTCTTCTCGGGGGCGACGATGCGGAAGCGCGCGGGGGCAGGCTGCTGTGCGGCTAACGATGTCGCCAGCAGCAGGAGCGCGAGAATGCGCCTGAAGTACACGGAGTGCTCCGATGCCGCGGATTATAGCGCCGCCAACGCTGGGAGACTTACGTTGTCACCACGATGGGTGACGGGCCGCACTTTCCGCGACGGTGCGGACGGCAGCCGATACTGTCCGTTCTCGAACGCCTGCGAACGAAAGCGGACGCCCATCGATAACGCAGGAAACGTGAGGTTGTTAAATTTCAACGCTTTACGTGTGTAAACGCACGGCAATAGAATTGCCCCTATGGCTTCCACATAGGAAGCACCTATGGGATTCCCATGGGAGGGGCGGGTGGGGAACAAAACTGAAATCTGGCAGGGCACGCTGGCGTTGATGGTGCTCAAGACACTTGAGACCATGGGCGCGATGCACGGATACGGCATCGCGCGGCGCATCGAGCAGGTCAGTAGCGGCACGCTGGCCTTGAACTATGGAACGCTCTATCCGGCGCTGCTCAAGCTGGAGCAGGAAGGATTCATCAAGTCCGAGTGGGGGACCTCGGAGAATAATCGCAGGGCAAAGTTCTACCGCCTCACGCGCGCGGGACGAGGGCAAGTTGCCCGCGAGGCTCGCGAATGGGAGCAGGCGACGAACATGGTCGCGCGCTTCCTGCGTCCGCAGGAGGGACGATGAGCACACTGCGCGGATGGCTGATCCGAGCGTCCGGCCTCTTCGGCGGACAGCGTCGGGATCGAGAATTTGCCGAGGAACTCGAGAGCCACGTGGGACTGGCCGCGGACGATCACCGGCGGTCGGGCATGACACCGGGTGAGGCGCGCCGGCAAGCCTTGATCGAGATCGGCGGGACGCAGTCGGCGAAGGAAGCCTATCGCGAACAGGGCGGAGTCCCCTGGCTCGATCATTTCCTCCGCGATCTGCGCTACGGCGCGCGGATGTTGCGGCGCAACCCGGGCTACACGGCGGTTGCGTTGCTCGCGCTGGCACTCGGAATCGGCGCCAATACCGCCTTGTTCAGCGTCGTCTATAGCGTTCTCTTGCGGCCTCTGCCTTACGCGGACGCGAGCCGATTGGTCGTATTGCGACAACAGGCACGGTCGGTGAACGTGGAGGACATGGCGTTCTCGGTGAAGGAGATCGAGGACTTCCGCGCGCAAGCGCATACGGTTGACGACATCGAGGAATACCACGGCATGTATTTCGTGCTGCTCGGGCGCCAGCCGGACCGCGTACAGACGGGAGTAGTTTCCGCCGGGTTCTTCCCCATGTTGGGCGTGAAGCCGTTGCTGGGCAGGCTGTTTCAACCGGCTGACGATAAGATCGGCGCCCCGCCGGTGCTGGTCCTCAGCTACGAGTATTGGCAACGCGCGTTTGGAGGCGATCCGAACGTCGTCGGAAAAACCTTCCGGATGAACGACAAAGTGCACACCGTGGTCGGAGTGCTTCCGGCCATTCCGCAATATCCGCGTGAGAATGACGTTTATATGCCGGTGTCGGCGTGCCCGTTCCGCTCGAATGCGAAGCATATGCAGGACCGCGACATGCGCATGATGCGGCTGCTGGCTCATCTGAAGCCCGGAGCCACTCCCGCCGCCGCGGACCGGGAGATGCGAGCCATTGCCGGCGCAATCCAGCGCGACAATCCGAAGTTCTACCCTGCCAGCATCGGTTACAGTGCGGACGCATCGGGCCTCAGTGACCAACTCACCAAGCGAGCGCGTCCCATCCTGATGCTGTTGCTGGCGACTACCGGACTGGTGCTGCTGATCTGCTGCACGAACGTGGCAAACCTTGCGCTGGCGCGCATGACGCGCCGCGAGCATGAGTTCGCCGTCCGGTCGGCCTTAGGCGCCTCCAACGGCCGCCTGGCACGCCAGGTGTTAACCGAGAGCGCGGTGCTGGGTCTGGGTGGGGGCATCCTCGGACTGATACTTGCCTCGTTCAGCCTGAGACTTCTTGTCCGTTTCGTGAGTATGTTCACGACGCGCGCCGGGGAAGTCACGCTGAGTACGCCAGTGCTGCTCTTCACGGTCGCGCTTTCGCTTGCTACCAGCCTGCTGTTTGGCGTGCTGCCCGCGCTGACAGCCCGGCGAGGAATGTCGGCGCTGAAGCTGGGAAGCAATACGACCACCGTGCGCGTCCATGGCAATGGATTCCGCAACGGCCTGATCGTCGCCGAGGTCGCATTGAGTTTTGTCATGCTGACGGCTGCGGGACTGATGTTGCGGACGCTGATCAAACTGAATTCCGTGAATGCGGGATACGACAGCGATAACGTTGTCAGTATCAATCTGCCCTTTGACTGGTCGAAGTACAACACCGATCAGAGGACTCGCACGTACGAAGACCGGATACTGGAGAGCGTATCGCGATTGCCGGGAGTGACGGCTGCGGGAATGACTTCGGCGGTGCCGCTCGATGAATCGGGTCCCAGCCATACCGAAATCCTGATTGACGGCCATGCGACGGATTCGTCCGGTCCCAAGCCGCTGGTCAACATCATGCAAGTGAGCCCCGACGCCTTCCGTACGCTCGGTATCGCGTTGCTGCATGGCCGCGGCTTTCTCGGCAACGATCGCGAGAATACGGAGCAGGTTGCGGTCATCAGCCGGTCCATGGCCAAGCATTACTGGGGTACGACGGATCCCGTGGGGCACCATTTGGGCACACCGGACGGCAAGCACACGGTTGATATCGTCGGCGTCGTTGCCGACGTGCACCAGTACGGGCTCGACAAGGCGGTGGAGGACACGGTGTACGTGCCCCTGGCGCAGTCGCCGGGCGGTGGATCACTCGTTCTGCGTACCTTGGGAGACCCGATGAATTCGGTCAACCAGGTGCGGGATGCGATCCGCCAGATCGATCCCGAGCAGCCGATCGCCGAAGTGAAAACCCTCGAGGAGTTGCGCGAGAATTCGATTGTCCAGCAGCGCATAACGGCAACGTTACTGGGGTTCTTTGCCGCGCTGGCATTGATCATCGCGGCCACGGGCCTGGCCGGCGTCACCGCGTTCCTGGTGAGCCGCCGGACGCGTGAGATCGGCATTCGGCTGGCCCTTGGCGCGAACGTGCGCGAGATCATCTTGATGGTCCTGTCGCACGGTGCGCGGCTTCTGCTGCTGGGAACTGCCATCGGAGTGGCCGCATCCTTCATCGTGGGGCGCGCGCTGCAAGGCCTGCTCTTTGAGGTCAAGCCGCTGGACCTTCCCACGCTGCTGCTGGTGACCTTCGTACTGATCGGAGCTTCGCTGGGCGCGAGTTATATTCCCGCGCGGCGGGCGACGAGAGTGGATCCGTTACAGGCGCTCCGCTGCGACTGAACTTAGTTCAGGAAGTACGTCCGATACAGGGTGTCGCGCTGGACGGGGCGGAAGCCGGCGTCGCGGATCATGCGGCGGAGCTCCTCTTCAGTCGTGCAGTTCGAAGTACCCGCGGCCTTGACGACGTTCTCCTCGATCATTACCGAGCCGACATCGTTGCCGCCGAAGCGCAGGCCGAGTTGGCAGACCTTCAGTCCTTGCGTCACCCA
>JBOGLI010000408.1:0-3252 GCA_050746165.1 Terriglobales bacterium
GCCCCGAACAGCCTGGACGGAAACTTGTCCTGCGCTACCGGAAGCGTATTCGCGCGAAACAATCTCCCATTCGTGCCGCAAAAAGGTAAGGACTTGCCCGATGCACCTGGCAATCACAATCGGCATACGAATTCTGGAAGCAGTTTTTGCCGCCGGAATCGTCGGTTCGGCGATTGTCGTTCTGATTGTGACCGTTCAAGATCTGATCGAGGTCTTTGAGCGAGATGTCGAGTCGGAACGCGAGGAACAAGCTCATGGCTGATTTGGCGTTTGTCGCAATAACGATTGGGTTCTTCGTCCTGGCCATTGGATACGTCAGGTTCTGCGAACGGATTCACTGAGGAGACCGCGATGGCAACTTCCCTAGCCCTGCTTGGTGTGAGTGCCCTGATGGGGTGTTATCTCGTGTACGCCCTCTTGCGACCGGAGAAATTCTGAGATGACGGCGAATGGCTGGTTTCAAATCGCGTTCTTCCTCGCGCTGGTGCTCGCGGTGACCAAACCGCTGGGCGTGTTCATGGCGCGGGTGTTCAACCGCGAGCGAACATTCCTCGACCCGGTGCTGCGCCCGCTGGAGCGGCTGATTTACAAGCTGACCGGAGTGGACGAGAAGCACGAGATGCGCTGGACCGAGTACGCGGTATCGATGCTGCTCTTCAGCCTGGTATCCATGCTGGTGCTCTATGCCATCCAGCGCCTGCAAGGGTACCTGCCGTTCAACCCGCAGAAGTTCGGCGCGGTTTCTCCGGCGCACCTGGCTTTCAACACCGCCGCGTCATTTACAACGAATACAAACTGGCAGGCCTACTCGGGCGAGACGACCATGAGCTACTTCACGCAGATGGCCGGCCTCGCCTATCACAACTTTGCCTCGGCCGCTGTTGGCATTGCCATCGCCATCGCGTTCATCCGCGGCGTTGCGCGGCGGCAGATGGAGACGATCGGCAATTTCTGGGTGGACCTGGTTCGCGGCTCGCTTTGGGTACTGCTGCCCTGGTGCGTGATCGGCACGTTGCTCCTCGTTTCGCAGGGCGTGGTGCAAAACCTGAAGCCGTATGACACGGTCAAACTTGTCGAACCGCAGGGCGGACGCAGCCAGCAGGTGATCGCCCAGGGGCCGGTCGCTTCGCAGGAGATCATCAAGGAATGGGGAACGAACGGCGGCGGCTTCTTTAACGCCAATAGCGCCCATCCCTTCGAAAATCCCACTCCCTTCTCGAACCTGATCGAGCTATTTGCCATCTTCGCGGTCTCTTCGGGACTGACGTACACCCTCGGGCGCATGACCGGCTCGCAGAAGCATGGTTGGGCGGTCTGGGCGACGATGGCGATCCTGTTCGCCGTCGGCGTATCGGTCGCCTATTGGGCGGAAGCGCGCGGCAATCCGTTGCTCAAAGGCGTGGACCAGCGCGCGACCGCTCTCCAGGCGGGCGGCAACATGGTCGGCAAGGAGACCCGCTTCGGCATCGCCAATACTGCACTTTGGGCAACCGTCACCACCGACGCCAGTTGCGGCGCCATCAACGGGTGGCATGACTCCTTCACGCCGCTCGGCGGAATGGTGCCGCTGGTCAACATCCTGCTGAGCGAAGTCATCTTCGGCGGCGTCGGCGCGGGCATGTACGGCATGTTGATCTACATCATCCTCACCGTCTTTATCGCCGGCCTGATGGTGGGACGCACGCCCGAGTATCTGGGCAAGAAGATCGAAGCTTACGACGTAAAGATGGCGATGTTGGTCGTGCTGATCTTCCCGCTGACAATCCTGGCGTTCACCGCACTTTCCTCGGTGAGCAATTTCGGCACGTCGTCCATCCTGAATCCAGGTCCGCACGGGCTGAGCGAAGTGCTGTACGCGTTCGCGTCGGGCACCGCCAACAACGGCTCCGCGTTCGGCGGGCTAACGGCCAGCACACCGTGGTACGACATCACCATCGGCCTGGCGACGCTCGCGGGGCGCTTTCTGATGATCATCCCAATGCTGGCGATTGCCGGGAATCTGGCGCAGAAGAAGCTTGTTCCCGGGTCGGCCGGAACATTTCCGGTGACCTCGCCGTTGTTCGTCGTGCTGCTGATTGGGGTGATCGTGATTATCGGCGCGCTGACTTTCTTTCCCGTGCTCAGTCTCGGTCCGATTCTGGAGCACCTGCTGATGCAAGCCGGAAAGGTGTTTTGACGAGCTATGGCGACGAAACCATCACAGAAATCGATTTGGGACCCGAAGATCGTGCGTCGTGCCTTGGTGGACGCGATCGTTAAGCTGAACCCACGCAACATGATGGGCAATCCGGTCATGTTCGTCGTCGAGGTCGGCAGCGTCATCACCACGATCCTGCTCTTCGTCAGCCCGCGCGCGTCGTTCTGGTTCAACCTGCAAATCACGCTCTGGTTGTGGTTCACGGTCCTGTTCGCCAATTTTGCTGAAGCCATGGCCGAGGGCCGGGGCAAGGCCCAGGCGGACACGTTGCGCAAAGCGCGATCGGAGACGATCGCGAACCGGCTCACCGAATCCGGCGGTATCGAACAGGTGCCGAGTTCCAAGCTGCGGGCTGGGGACATTTGTCTGGCCTCAGCCGGCGAGTTCATTCCCGGCGACGGCGAGATCATCGAGGGCGTCGCATCGGTGGACGAGTCGGCAATAACCGGCGAGTCCGCTCCGGTGATTCGCGAATCCGGCGGAGACCGCTCGGCCGTGACCGGCGGGACGCGGGTTCTTTCGGACTGGATCAAAGTTCGCATCACCTCCAACCCCGGCGAAACTTTCCTCGACCGCATGATTGCTTTAGTTGAAGGCGCCGAGCGGCAGAAGACCCCGAACGAAATCGCGCTCAACATTCTGCTGGCTGGGCTGACTATTATCTTCCTGCTCGCCGTGGTTACGCTGCAGCCCTTCGCTATCTACTCAGGTTCCCCGCAAACCGTGTTTGTGCTGGTGTCGTTGCTGGTGTGTTTGATTCCGACTACGATCGGCGGCTTGCTCTCGGCCATCGGCATCGCCGGGATGGACCGCCTGGTGCAACGCAACGTCCTGGCCATGTCGGGCCGGGCCGTCGAAGCCGCCGGTGACTGCTCCACGCTGTTGCTGGACAAGACCGGAACCATCACCTTCGGCAATCGGCAGGCCACCCAGTTCATCGCCATGCCCGGGGTCGAGCCCGACGAGCTGGCCGATGCCGCACTCCTGTCGAGCCTGGCCGACGAGACCCCCGAAGGTCGCTCCATCGTCGACCTGGCCGTCGAGCACCACGGGGT
>JBOGLI010000409.1:0-2699 GCA_050746165.1 Terriglobales bacterium
GAACCAGGCCATCAGCAGGCCAATGAACCACCAGACGGCGGTCACTGGGCCGCGCCCTGCAGCGGACGACCGGTGTTCACCGGGGGAGCAAAGCGCGCGCCGTAAAACAGCACGGCAGCGCCCGCCAGCACTGCCACGATCGCGGCGAGAAAGCCGGTCTGCAACGAACTGTGGGTGGAGATCACGCCGATAATCGCGGGAGAGAATGCGTCGCCCAGCAAGTGAATCACAAAGAGGTTTACGGCGACGGCGGTGGCGCGCACGTGGGCGCCGACCGAGTTGACCAGGGCGGCATTCAGCGGGCCGGTGTTCAGAAGGAGCAGGAAGGCGGCGGCAGCGATCGCGGGAAACATAATCGAGCCGGTGCCGATGATGGCCAGCAACATGGCGGGCGCGCCGAACAGCAGGCTGAGGGCGGAAATGCGGTAGTGCGCGCCGCGATCGCTCCGCAAACGGTAGTCGCTGATCCAGCCGCCGATCAGAGTGGCGGTGATGCCGGTGATGGCGACAATCAGGCCGAAGATGAGGTTGGAGCGCTCGAGGGCAATGCCGCGAACGCGGCTGAGGAAGGTCGGCATCCAGACTTGAAGTCCGCCGAGGGCGAAAGTGACCATGGCGAGGCCGAGGGTCGCCGTCCAGAAAGCGCGATTGCGCAGCAAACCGAAGACGCTGGCGCGATCGGGCGTTTCCTGTACGGTGTCGGCGGCACCGCGCGGCGGCTCGGGAATGAAGGCGAGCAGAACTGCGAGAACGAATCCAGGAATGGCGGAGACGTAGAAGGGCGCGCGCCAGCCGTAACGATGCCCGAGCAGACCGCCGATGATGTAGCCGAGCGCGCTACCGACGGGGATTGCGAAATAGAGGACGGACATGACGCGTCCGCGATGGTCCTCGGCGTAGTAGTCGGAGAGAAATCCGGGAGCGACGGTGCCGAAGGTCGCCTCGCCGATGCCCACGATTACGTGACGGATGAGGAGCGTGCGGAAATCGTAGGTGACGGCGGTCAGCAGGGTGGCTGCGCTCCAGACCAGCGCGCCGGCAACCATGATCCACTTGCGCGGCCAGCGGTCGGCGGCAAAGCCAATCCCCGGCGCGGTAAACATGTAACACCAGAAGAATGCGCTGGTGAGCAGCGCCACAGTCACGTCGCTGATGCCGAACTCCGACTGGATCATCGGCTGAACGGCGAAGAGCACGTTGCGGTCGATGTAGTTGAAGAGGTTGAGCCCGGTGAGGATCGCGAGCGCAGCTGCAGCCTGGGATTTGCGAGTAGCGGGCAAGCTCTGCGGAATATAGCAGAACGGCTGCGGGACTACATACGCCGGCTGGACATCCTTGGGGGCGCTTAGGCGGTTCCAAATGGCAATAATCCGTGAGGAGGGGGAATGATGGGAGACACTCGCAATCCGCAGGACGAACAGGAACGCCGGAAACGCGCCGAATCCACGCACGATCCAGAATTCGAGATGCCGGATCCGGAGCAAGTGGACCGCGATCGCGAGCAAGCGGAGCGGCTGTACGGACGGGACGAGAAGAAGAAGAAACCGGCGGCGTAAGAAGAAGAAGGGCTACGGGCGTCGGGCTTCGGGAGCTAGCGCCCGGAGCCCAGAGCCTTCGATCTCGGCCAGCGAGCTTCGACGACCGTACCGATTCCGCCGCGGGGACGGAAATCGCCCTTCACGACAGCCCACTTCGGGCGCGCAGCTTTGACCACATCCTCAAGAACCTGGTTGACGATATTTTCCTGAAAGATGCCGAGATTGCGATATTCCAACAGGTATTCCTTGAGCGACTTCAGCTCCAGACAGCGCTGGTCGGGCATGTAGCGGATGGTGAGCACGCCAAAATCGGGCAAGCCGGTCTTGGGACAAACCGAGGTGAACTCCGGAATGTCGATCAGGATCTCGTAGGCGGGAAACTGGTTGGGCCAGGTCTCGATGTCGGGAAAGTTGCGGTCGAGACCGGCGGCGGCATGCTCGTCGGTGTAGCGCTTCTTCTGGGTGGCCATCGAAGTGATTTTACCCGGTCAGACGCCGAGACACTTCCCAACATCATTTCCGATTGTCGATTGTCGAATGCCGATTGGCAAAGTCGCAGGGATTTTCCGTTGTCGTCCAATCGACAATCATCAATCGGCAATCGTCAATGCTTTTCACCTCACGCGGCGCGGTCTTTTACCTTTTCCGAATCGAGGCGTTTGTCGGCGGCCCAAGGCGGCTGGACGCGGATCGCGTCCGGGGGCGGTGCCTTCAACGGCAGGACGCCCTGGTCGTTGGCTTTCAACAGCTCGGAGTTGATTTCGGCGCCGATGAGGATGACAAACCAGGAGTAGTACAGCCATGCCATCAAGGCGATGGCGCCGCCGAGGGTGCCGTACGTCTTGTTGAAGTTCGCGAAGTGCTGGAAATAGAGGCCGAGCAGGTACGAGGTTCCGACCCACGTGCCACTCCCGATGATGGCGCCGGGCAACGAAGCCCAGAAACGCTGCTTAACGTTGGGTGCGACGAAGAACATCACTTCGATCGAGAGGACGATGAGCACGGCCGAGATGATCCAGCGCAATGTCGGCCAGACCTGCGCGAATCCCCAGCCAACGAGGCTGGTGCGGTAGGCCAGCCACTTGCCGAATTCTGGACCGACGAACATGACCAGAACGCCGAGCACCATCAGCGAGCCCATGGCGAACATCAGCCCGAGTG
>JBOGLI010000410.1:0-3331 GCA_050746165.1 Terriglobales bacterium
CTGGGCACGGTTGCGTGCCAGAAGCCACCGTCGTTGGTGCGGGGATAATCGTCGAACCGGTGGCGGAAGATCTCCGCCGCCTTCTTGTAGCGCGCATCGCCGGTTTCGTCGTAGAGGATAATCAGCAGGTTCGCCGGCAGGATGTAGTCGAGTGCGTCGATCTTGCGGTCGAGTACACCGTTCTCGTCGATGTGCGCGTCCACCCACTGACGCATGTATTCCAGGTAGCGCGGGTCGTGGGTCCGCTTGTACACCAGGTACTGCCCGAACAGGTAGAGCGACTTCGCGTATCCCCATCCGCCGAACTTCGCTGCATCGGGATATCGCGTCAGGGTCGAATCGACCATCGCCTTCGACCAGTCCTCCGGCGCCTGCGACGGTGCGGACTTCTGTGACGCCGCTGGTAATGTGTCCTGTCCGGCGGCGATCGTATTCAACGACAGAAATAACGCGACGACGAGAGCGACGGCTGTGCGGATTCTCGAATGTGTCATGCCGGCTGCTACCCTAGAGCACGGTGCCGGTAAGATTCAATGACAAAAATAAGAATTTCGGAACATGAAATCGCTTCGCCTCGCTATAATGCGCCGCGAGTCGAATTCAACAAAGGCGGTTGCATGAAATCCATTCTTCGCGTCGCTTCAGTGCTCCTTCTCTCCGTAATCGCCGTGACGGCCCAGAACACCACCGTGGCCGCCACCCCGCCCATGGGCTGGAACAGTTGGAACTTCTTTCACCGCAATGTGACCGATGCCATCGTTCGCCAGCAGGCCGACGCCATGGTCTCCAGCGGCATGCGCGATGCCGGCTACGTCTACATCAATATCGACGACACATGGGAAGGCGAGCGCGATGCCAACGGCATCATTCAACCCAACTCGAAATTCCCCGACATGAAGGCCCTCGCCGACTATGTTCACGGAAAGGGGCTGAAGCTCGGCATCTATTCTTCGCCGGGCGCGAAAACCTGCGCTGGATTCGAAGGCAGCCTCGGCCACGAGGGGCAGGACGCGCAGACCTACGCCGATTGGGGAATCGACTACCTCAAGTACGACCTGTGCGGCTTAAACGAACAGATGAAGGCCGCACCCTCGCCCGAAGCCGCCCATCAGATCATGATCGACGCCTATCTGAAAATGAAGCACGCCCTCAATAAGACCGGGCGCCCGATCGTGTACAGCCTCTGCCAGTACGGCAACGATGCGGTGTGGCGGTGGGGCGCTTCCGTCGGCGGCAACTTGTGGCGCACCACCGGCGACATCTCCGCCAACTACGCGCGCATGGAGGTCATCGGCTTCAGTCAGGCGGGCCTGTCCAAGTTCGCGGGTCCGGGCCACTTGAACGATCCCGATATGCTCGAGGTCGGCAACGGCAAGTTGACTCCCGACGAGAACCGCACCCACATGACGTTTTGGGCGATGCTGGCGGCGCCGCTCATCGCCGGGAACGATTTGAGCGCCATGAATCCCGACACGACCGCGATTCTCACCAACAAGGATGTTGTCGCCATCGACCAGGACCGCCTGGGCAAGCAGGGCGACCGCGTCACCGTCGAAGGCCCGCTCGAACTTTGGGCGCGTCCGCTTGCGGACGGCTCCAAAGCGGTCGCCATCTTCAACCGCCATCACGCCGCACTTTCCTGGAAGGTGAATTTCAGCGATCTCGGTTTCACTGGACCGGTCGTCGTTCGCGACATCTGGGCGGCCAGGGACCTCGGCACCATGCGTGGATCCTACGAAACTCTTATCCCGAAACACGGCGTCGTCCTGCTCAAGGTGTCCGCTGCGAAATAAATAAGCAAGTGTTCCAAATGAGAAACGGGGCGGCCACGCCGCCCCGTTTCTGTTTTGTCGAGCTGATCGGCCGCGCTACATCGACGACGCTGCCGCTATCAGCTTGTTCTGGTCGATCGCAAACCCGAGATTGCGTGAGATCGTATGCGCGCCCTCGCGCACCGCCCTGGCTGTCTCCATCAGCTTTACCCGGTCCACCCGCGTGATGGGGCCCGACACGCTGACTCCCGCCGCCACGTTCCCGCTTTGGTCGAAAATCGGCGCCGCCACGCAGCGCGAGCCCGCGCCGGCTTCTTCGTCGTCGACTGCGAATCCCTGTTCGCGAATTTTCTCCAGTTCCTTTTTCAGGCGTGGGATCGACGTAATCGTCCGCGGCCCCAGTTTCTCCAGACGCAGCGACACCATCGCGGAATTCCGCTCGCTTTCGTTCAGGAACGCGAGCATCGCCTTCCCCAGCGCCGTGCAATGCATGGGCCGGCGGCTTCCCACCTGCGACACCAGCCGGAAAGAGTGCGAACTCTCCAGTACGTCCAGGTATAAAATGTCCAAGCCGGAGATTACGGCGAGGTTGACCGTTTCTGTCGTGACCACCCACAGCCGTTGCATGACCGGCCGGCTTACAGTTCGCAGCGTGGCATGGTAGGCGATTCCGGAACCAAGGCGGGCCAGCTTCGGTCCCACGATGTACGCTCCCGCGTCATCGCGAAACAGGTAGCCTTCGCTTTCCAGGTGCGCCAGGAAACGGTAGGCGGTGCTCTTATTGATGTTGGTGACCTGGGCGATGTCTTTCAACTGCAGGCCTGTGGGCGAAGACTGCAGCGCTTCCAGGATCCTCAGGACTTTGGTGACGACGCCAACCGGAGCGGATTTGGATTCTCTGACTCGCAGCACGATGTTTCTCCAGCGCGAAATATCATATCAGCATTTCAATTGATAAAATGTTAATTCTTTATCTTGAATTCTTCCTTTGCAATCTGATATAGCTTGGCGCGCATCAACAAGGTGCCGGCGCGCCTGTAACCTTCCATTCACGCGCCGGTGCCGTGAAGACTTTTTGTCGTTTGCTGGGGTGGCGCAGTTGCCGTTTGGGGTGGTCAGTTATTCGTGTTTGATCGGCCTTCGCGCGCACCTATGGGCGGGGCGAAATGCGTACTGACATTCAGTTCGCGACGGGAACGGACGCTTTGGAGCGTGCCGGCGCCGATGTCCGCGTTCTGCGCATGGACCATCGCGATAACGTCGCCATCGCCCTCACTGGCCTGCGCCGCGGCGAGCAGGTTTCCGTTGACGGCGCGCCTGTCGAACTCATCTCCGACGTTCCCGCCAAGCATAAGTTCCTGTTGGAAGCGCGCGCGGTCGGCGCAGAAGTCCGTATGTACGGCATCACCGTGGGCCGAGCGACCCGGCCGATCGCGAAAGGTGAAATCGTCACCACCTTGAACCTCGCTCACGCCACCTCGGGATATCACGAAAAATCGCGCGCATACTCGTGGACCGCTCCCGATGTTTCCCGCTGGCGTTCGCGGACATTTCTCGGC
>JBOGLI010000411.1:0-7111 GCA_050746165.1 Terriglobales bacterium
GTGCTCGTCACCGATGGCGACGACAATCAAAGCACCTTCACGTTTGACGAATCGCTTCGTGACTTGATCCGGGACGAAGTCGCCGTCGAGGTCGTGGACACGGTCGACATTCCTCTCGCAACACCTCTCCTGCAAAAGCTGGCAAACACCACGGGCGGGCGTTTCTGGGCGGGTACCAATCCGAAACAGCTCGCCAAATCCCTGGCTAAGATCGAGCAGTCTCTGCGCAGCGAATATTTCGTCGCCTACGAGCCGGCGGGTGAACTGCAGCCTGGGCGCTTCCGCAAAATCCACGTGAAGGCGCGCAAGCGGCTGGGCAAGCTCGCCTACCGCACCGGATATTTCGTACCCAAGCATGAGCAACCGCCCGCCATTGGCTTCGACGATCGCTAGCGGCTGCTACAAGCGCGCACGCTCGTACTGAACCGGCCAGTTGATTTCCTTGTGCACGGCCGAGGCTGCGTGCAACGGAAAATACGGGTCGCGGAGGAATTCACGCGCCAGGAAAACTGCGTCAGCTTGTCCCAGCCGGATGATCTGGTCGGCCTGCATCGCGGCGGTGATCATGCCCACCGCGCCCGTCGCGACGCCCGTTTCACGCCGGATGCGCTCCGCCCCCGCCACCTGGTAGCCGGCGCCCACCGGGATCTTCGCTGCCGCGAAGTTGCCGCCCGAGGAGCAGTCGATCAAATCCACGCCCCACTCTTTAAGCTTGTGCGCGAGTTCGACGGAATCGTCGAGCGTCCATCCGCCCTCTACCCAGTCGGTCTGCGAGATGCGCACGAACAGCGGTAGATCGTCCGGCCATTCGCGTCGCACCGCCTGCACCACTTCGCGCAGCATTCGCGTGCGCTTCTCGAATGTCCCGCCGTATTCGTCGCTGCGGTGGTTCGACAGCGGCGAGAGGAATTCGTGCAATAGATATCCGTGCGCCGCGTGGATTTCAATCACCTTCGCTCCCGCGTCGAATGCGCGCCGGGTTGCCGCCGCAAACGCTTCAGTAACGGACGAGATTTGTTGCCCCGTCATCTCCGTCGGGACCTGGTAGCCCTCCGCGAAGGGAATCGCGCTGGGAGCGAGAATTGGTTTCCAGCCGCCGTCCTCAGGAGCCAGCGGCTTTCCGCCCAGCCACGGCGCCGCCGTCGACGCCTTTCTTCCGGCATATGCGAGCTGGATCCCCGGTACGGAGCCTTGGGCAGAAATGAAGCGGAATACGCGGGCGAGAGGTTCGATGTGGTCGTCGCTCCAGATTCCCAGGTCATCCGGCGAAATGCGGCCGTCGGCAGTCACCGCCGCGGCTTCCGTGATCACCGCCGCGGCGCGTCCGACCGCCCGGCTGCCGAGGTGTACCAGGTGCCAGTCGTTGGCGCGGCCTTCCACCGACGAATATTGGCACATGGGCGATACGAAAATACGGTGAGCGAAAGTGACGCCGCGCAGCGTAAGCGGTTCGAACAAATGAGCCATGCGCCATTGGATGAACGACTCACCCCAAAGAAGCGAGTCAACTCGCGCCCTTGTTGCCGGAGGTGATCGCAGATACCATGCGAGCTTACACAGGGAGTAAAGATGCGTTCATGCCGCCGGATTGCGCTCACCATTTTGCTTGCGCTGTTGTTCGCCGTCACGGCGCTCGCGCAGCGGGTTAGAACGCGGTCGGGTCTGCTCGATGGAAAGACCAGCCCTGACGGCCAGGTTCAAATCTTCCTCGGGATCCCCTATGCTGCGCCGCCTGTGGACGACCTGCGTTGGAAAGAGCCGCAACCTGTGATGCCGTGGAAGGGAGTGCGCGAGGCGAAAAACTTCGGCGCCCGCTGCATGCAGGCCCGGATTTATTCCGACATGGTTTTTCGTGACTCTGGCCCCAGCGAGGACTGCCTTCACCTCAATGTCTGGACTCCGACGACGAAATCGAACGCCAAACTGCCGGTGATGGTGTGGATCTTCGGCGGCGGCTTCCATGCGGGTGCGACCTCGGAGCCGCGACAGGACGGCGAGCATCTCGCCCACCGCGGCGTGGTTGTGGTCAGCATGGATTACCGTCTCGGCATCTTCGGCTTCTTCTCGCATCCCGAGCTCACCAGGGAATCGCCGCATCACGCCTCCGGCAACTACGGACTGCTCGACCAGGCGGCGGCGCTTCGTTGGGTCCACGACAATATCGCAGCCTTCGGCGGCGACCCGGATAACGTCACCATCTTTGGCGAATCGGCCGGATCGTTCTCGGTATCCGGACAAATGGCTTCACCCTTGTCCAAGAAATTGATCGCGCGCGCCATCGGCGAAAGCGGCGCGTTCCTCGCCAATGTTCCGCGCCTGCAAGCGCTGGCGGACTCCGAACAGCAGGGCGAAAAATTCGGCGAGAGCATTGGTGCCACGTCGCTTGCGAAACTGCGTAGCTTGCCTGCGAAGGATCTCCTCGACGCGGCTACGAAGACCAGTCCGTTCCGCTTCTGGCCCAACATCGATGGATATTTCTTCCCCGCATCTCCGCACACCATCTATGCCGCTGGCGACCAGGCGCACGTTCCTTTGTTGGCCGGCTGGAACCGCGACGAGGCGAACGCCAATCGATTCTTCGGCAAGGATGCTCCGACCAAAGAGAACTACATCGCCAAGGTGAATCAGCAGTTCGGTGCGCACGCGCCGGAGATTCTGAAAGCATTTCCGGCGGATACAGACGCGCAGGCCGCCGAGTCTGCCGGACAGCTCGCTTCCGACGGTTTCATCGCCTTCGGCACATGGAAATGGATCGAACTACAACAGCAGGCCGGAGACGCTCCCGTCTATCGCTACGAATTCGACCAACCGCCGCCCGCCGCCGCCAACCCCAAGTATCCTGACGCCGGCAAGGTGGCGTATCACTCCGCCGAAATCGAGTACGTCTTCGAAACGCTGGCCTCGAAGGACCTTCCTTTCGGTGATGAAGACCGAAAAGTCTCAGCCATGATGGCGGCCTACTGGACCAACTTCGCCAAGAGCGGCAATCCCAATGCGAAAGGTTTGCCCGAATGGCCGACGTTCGGACGCGATCACCTGGTCATGCACCTTGCGCCCACACCCCACGTCGAACCCGACACACATCGCGAGCAGTTCCTGGTCCTCGACCAGGTATCCCCACCGGCGCACTAACTTCTCTCGCCACCTCATGGCTGCGGATTGCAAGGAAGGATTTCGGAAGGGCGCGGCTTCAGCCGCTGAGGGCATCCGCCACCAGCGCAGGAAGCCATTTTTGAAACACGCTCTAATAAGTAACAACTAATAAGCTGAGGCGAACGGCGCGGGCGGTCCCTCTCATAAACGTACGGCTTGTTACTTATTACTTGTTACTTACTACTTGCTTTGACGTGCCCGATCGCCCGCTCCACCGCCTGCTTCTGCTGCTGCAGGGCGTCGCCCACCCCCGCGAGATCGGCCGACTTCGCCGGACCCTTGTCCAACGCTGCGCGTAGCTCCTCCAGTTCCTGCATCACCTTCGTCTCCGAATCGCGCAGCTTCTGAATCTCCTGCAGTGCGGTTTCCGGATGGTAACTGATGCGTTCTCCCGCTTGTGCGGCGCTGAGCAGCGCGTCCGGCGCCCACCCGTTCGGCCAGGTCCGCTCCGCCAGCGCCATCGCATGCTTGTAGCGCGCAATCCGCCCGGGCACACCCGAGAGCAGTGACTCCTGTCCGGCCAGCGCCGCCGGAATTTCCATGGTGACCTCAACCTTTGCTGTCACCGGAAACCTCGGTGTGGTGACGACCGCTGTCATGTGGTCGCCGTCGTAATGCCATTTCACAGGCTTGCCGTTGGCGGTCACCGATTCCGGCGGCCACGAGTTCGCGAACCGCAACTCGTATGCGCGCTCGCGCAACATCCCGGGATAGCTGCCGGTCTCCGGCAGGATTTCGACTTTTACCGTCCGGCCCTGTCGCGTCTGTCGAACTTCCGTCCAGGTGAACTGATTAGTCTTGTAGCCAAGCGTGTCACCGGCATCGTCGTAGATGCGCGCACTGCCGTTCGCCCCGGGGAAGACGGTCAGAATCAGCGGATCGACCGGCTTCTCGCCCGTGTGCATCATCGGCGGTTCTTGGGGAATAATCGCGCCCGCCTTCGCGAATACCGGAATCTCGTCGAGCGCAAAGCTGCGTTCGACTGGCGCGCCGCCATCGGAATTCATGCGCGTACCGGTCGACCATTCGATCCAATCGCCCTTCGGCAGCCAGATGGATTTTGTCGCCAGGTCGTTGCTTTCCGAAATCGGCGAAGTGACGGGCGCCACCAGCAGCGAGTCCCCGAACATGTACTCGTCTTTCGCGTCGTACGCCTGCGGCGCCTCCGGCCACGAGTAATACATCGGCCGCAGCATCGAAATGCCCGTGTCATACGCCTCGCGCCCGGCGGTATAGATGTAGGGAATGAGCGCATAACGCAGGCGGTAAGCGTCGCGCATGATGTCCGAATAGGGCTCCGGGTAGGCCCAGATGCGCCGCTCCGAATCCGGGTTCTTCGTCGTGTGCGTGCGCAGGATCGGGCTGAACACTCCGAACTGGATCCAGCGTGTGTACAGCTCCGGTGTTACCTTCCCCGGCATGTGTCCGCCGATGTCGTGCGACCAGTATCCATACCCGACATTCGCCGCCGTCGATGTGAAGTACGGTTGGAACGCCAGCGACTCCCACACCGAGATCGTGTCGCCCGAAAATCCAATCTGGTAACGATGGTTCCCCAGTCCGCCCCAGCGGTGATAAATCAGCGGGCGCTTGCCCTCGCGTTCCATGTCGGTGAAGTGCACGTAGTTTAGCCACCACGTGTTGTTCAGCCCCGGCACGCTCGTATTGGGCTCCTGCTGCCAGTCGAGCCAGAAGAAATCCACGCCCTCTTTTTCCAGCGGGTGATGCAGGATATCCATGTATGCAGTCGCGAATTTCTTGTCCGCGATGTCGAATTTCACGTACTGCTTCGTCGCCGGATCGATGCCCATCGCCCGCGCCATCTCCGGATACTGCTTTTCCCACGGCTGCACGCCCGACGCCGGATGCATGTTCAGCGTCGTCTTCAATCCCTGTTGGTGCACCCAACTTAGAAACTTTGGTGGATCGGGGAAATAAAGAGGATTCCACGTGTACCCGGTCCAGCCGAGCGTGTGGCCGGACGCGTCTTTCTTGTTTTCCCACCAGCGCACGCCGAACGTCGGGTGCCAGTCCATGTCGATCACCAGCACATCCAGCGGCACGCTGTTGGTTTGAAATCCTTCGACCAGTTCTTTGAATTCTTCATCCGTGTACGCCCAATAGCGCGACCACCACGTGCCGAACGCGAAGCGCGGCGGCAGCGGAATCCGTCCTGCCACCTTCACGTAATCGCCCATTGCCTTTTTGTACTCGTGTCCATAGCCGAAGAAATACCAGTCCTGGTGCGGGTACGTCGGACGCGGCAGCACCCATGGCCAGTCGGAGTGATCGAAGAGCGGACGCGTGCTGTCGTCGATCACCACCCAGCCGTCTCGCGACACCAGCCCTTGCCCGAGCGGCGTCGAGCCCTTGACGCCATCCAGCGTGCGGATCGTCCCGCCAAGATTCCCGGTCTCCGGCATGCCGGGATGCCACGTAACGGTCTGGCCATTCAGTTCGAAAGAGACATTCAGGTTCTCGGCCGTGAATTGCCCGGAATTCTCCCGATACTTCAGGTGAAGATCAGCGGTATCGATCGTCAGCCAGCCGTCGCTCTCGCCGCGCTTGAAGTTCGGGACCGGCAGCCGCCGGTTGATGAACACCAGCGAGGCGTGGTCCTCGAACTTCGCTCCCTCCGCCCATTCCATGCGGATGAGCTGCGGTGTGAGTACGGTAAACCGCGCATTCCCGGCAACCACCACCGCCCCTGGATTTGCGACCGGATCTGCCTGTGAGACGGCGGTCGGATGCTCCTGCGCTGAGGCCGCCAACGCCACCAGCACCAGCAAAACTATCGTGAAGCGACGTACATTCCGCATCGGGACTCCTGTCAAAACCGCCAGTGTATCGCATTCAAAAACTAAAAATCGTTGGTGGCCCACTCAAGCGCGGTTTTCGCTTGAGTGGGGAAGTTCGATCCTCGTCCATCCGCGTGAATCAGCGGCTGAATTACTTTTCTCTGCGTGCTCTGCCCCTCTGCGTCCTCTGCGCTGAAGCTTTTCCATTCAAAAATCGAAAATCAAAAATAATTCTGTTAACCTCTCGTCCCATGCGCTCTCTTATTGCCGTTCTCGTGCTCCTCGCCTCCACCGCTTTTGCCCAAGCCCCGCAGCCCAACTGGGACCAGGCCAAACAGGAGATGATGAAGTTCACCGAGGACCTCGTCCGCATCGACACCTCCAACCCTCCGGGCAACGAGATCAAGGCCGCCGAGTACATCAAGGCCGTGCTCGACCGCGAAGGAATCCCGGTAGATATCTTCCAGAAGAAGCCCGGCCGCGCCAACCTGGTTGCTCGCCTCAAAGGGAATGGCTCGCAGAAACCGATCCTCATCATGGGCCATCTCGATGTCGTCGGAGTCGAGCGCGACAAATGGACCATGGACCCGTTCGCCTCCATCGTGAAGGACGGATTCCTCTACGGTCGCGGCTCCGCCGACGACAAGAACATCGTCGCCGGCGTTTTGGAAACCATGCTGCTCTTGCATCGCCTCAAAGTGCCGCTGGCGCGCGACGTCATCCTCGTCAACGAGGCGGGTGAGGAGAGCGACAGCGATATCGGCATGAACTACCTGGTCGCCGAGCATTGGAACGACATCGCCGCCGAGTACTGCTACACCGAGGGCCCGAATCCGCCCATCGTCAACGGCAAGCTGCAGTACGTCGGCGTCGCCACTGCCGAAAAAGTGCCCAGCGGCGGAAAGCTCGTCGCTCACGGTGTGAGCGGGCACGCCTCCATTCCGCGTCTCGACAATCCGGTGATTCACTTGTCCGCAGCCGTCGCCAAAGTCGGACAGTGGCGGACGCAACTCAGCCTGAACGACACCACCACCGCCTTTTTCGCCGGACTGGCAAAGATCAGCCCGCCCGCCGACGCCGCGCTCTACCGCAACTTGCAATCCGCTGACTCTCAGCAGCGCCTGCTTGCTGACCAGCCTCTTTATTACGCGATGCTGCAC
>JBOGLI010000412.1:0-4860 GCA_050746165.1 Terriglobales bacterium
GCCGTTAACGACGGCGTTGGCCAGCGCTTCCTGCAGCGCAAGTTCGACGTCGCCTTCCTGCCCGCAAGCGCATTCCATGGCTCGCACGACCTTCATGATGCCTTCGACGACCTCGGTGACGTGGTCGCGGTCGGCGGCAATATCCATTTTCAGCCGCAGCTTGAGGTTGTCGGAATTGAAGTCGATATGGGGAAGCGATGCGCGATCCATGCGGCACCTCGCTGCATGCATTGTAGTCCCGCCAGCACTGCGGCGAACCTAGTAGTGGGAACACCGTGCGGAAAGCGGTGTCAATTAGGGAAGAGACATTGGGGGCGAGATGAAGAAGATGCTGATCGGCTGCGTTGTCATGGGCATTTTCGCGACGCTCGGAGTTGTTTGGGCGCACCGCACGGCCGAATCGGCGCCGCGCGAGGACTTCGTTAGTCTCGAGCACCGCTGGCTGCAAGCCGAGGCTAAGGGCGATACACAGACGCTGCAAGCGATGTACGGCGACGAGTTTCTTGGCGTGTCGTTCGGGCCGGAATTGCTGAACAAAACCGATGTCATGCCCTTCGCCGGAAAGCCAAGCGCGCAATGGGCGAGTGCGACCCTGGAGAACGTGCAGGCGCGGGTGTACGGCAACGTCGCGATTGTATTCGACCTCATCCGCCCGGCAGGCGCGAAATCGGCGGAGTTCTGCATGACCAAGATCTACAACCACCGCTACGGACATTGGCAGGTGGTGGCGGCGCATCTGTCGAAGGTGACGGGCGGGCCGGAGGGATTGACAGACTAGCGCCGTGTTTTCACTGATGGGCAGAGTTCTTTCGCGATGCTCGGATCAATATCGTTGTTGACCGTAATTATCTTAAACGGCACGCTCGACCAGTCAGTATTCTTCCCATGGCCTTTCTTATCCCACCACACCGTACCACGGGCAATCATGTATCCCTGCCAGTTGTAAAACAAGTCGGCAGACTTGGCTTGCTCGATTGCGCATCGCACCGTCGGCGTGAAGATCTCAGTGAAGTATCGGTCGAAATCGCGCTTTGGGATCATCCGTGCGCGGTTTTCAATGGTAGCTCGTAATGGAAACTGCACGAGCGCAGCTACGACCTCGGGCTTGTTGGTCTTGACAGCAGATTGCATTTTGGCGAGGAATCGGACAGCTTCAGGGCAATCCGTTCGTCCTCCTGATGCGCAAGGATCTTGCGCCTGACAGCAGTACGCGGTGAAGAATGCGACCCATAGGCCGATAGCGACAAACTTTAACCGCATAGGGCTAGCTGCTCGACTTCTCCGGCAATTTTAGTCCCAAGTACTTCATCACGTGCTGCAGGTCCTTCCACGTCTCCGCTTTCTGCCGTGGGTCGCGCAGCAGGTACGCCGGGTGGTAGGTGACGAACAATCGCGCGCCCCGGAATTCATACGTCCGGCTGCGCATTGACATCATCGTGTCGCTGATCTGGAGCAGCGCCTTCGCTGCGGTCGCGCCGAGGGCGACGATCGCCTTAGGGCGAATCACGTCGATCTGGCGCAGCAGGTAGGGTGAACAGGTTTCGCACTCGTCGCGCTCGGGCGTGCGGTTCGACGGAGGACGGCACTTCACCACGTTGGCGATATAAATATCCGAACGCTTCAGTCCCATCGCCTCGATCATCTTGTTGAGCAACTGTCCGGCGCGCCCGACAAACGGCTCGCCCTGCTCGTCCTCGTCCGCCCCCGGACCCTCGCCGACGAACATCAGCTCCGCATTCGGATTGCCGACTCCAAACACAATCTGCTTGCGGCCGAGCGTGCCCAGCGTGCAGCGCGTGCAGTTGGGGCCGATCTCTTTCCGGATTTCTTCCAGCGCGGCTACAGGGTCGCTGATGACGGGCGGAAGCTCGGGTGCGGAAGTGATAACCGCGCCGACTTCGATATCGGCTGCCGACAGGTCTGCCGAACCAGATTCGGGAGACACCGGGCGCTTGTAGAAATCATGAATGCCCATGTCGCGGTAGTAGGCGATGCGCTCGGCGGCGGCGCGCTTTTGTCCGGGAGAAAGTTTGCGGGGCACGGGAGAAGAATAAATTAAGAATGAAGAATTAAGAATTAAGAATGAAGAATGAAGAACAAAGAATGAAGAACAAAGAACAAAGAACAAACTAAGACAGCCCAGGATTCATGCGCTCGTATTCTTAATTCTTAAATCTTCATTCTTAATTGTCGCCCGGAGTTGGCGGGCGACATCGAGGATACGGCCGGCGACGGCGCGCTTGCTCGCTTCCGGCACCTCGATCACTTCGGAATGCGTGAGGATGGTGACCGCGTTGCGGTCGGAGTCCATGCCGATGCCGGGCTGCGAGACGTCGTTCGCGACAATCGCGTCGAGCTTCTTATCGACGAGTTTCTTGCGCGCATTTTCCAGCACATTGTCGGTTTCGGCGGCGAATCCGATGAGCACCTGGTCGCGGCGCCGGCTGGCGAGTTCTGCCACGATATCTCGATTAGGCGCCAGTTCGAGCGCGAATTCTTTCTTGCCCTTCAGTTTTTGCGCAGCGGCGTGCTTGGGGCGGAAGTCGGCCACAGCAGCGGCTTTGATGACGATCGTCGCATCGGCAAAACGCGCCATCACTGCCTTGAGCATTTCGTCGGCAGTCTCGACCGGAATGACCTCAACGCCGGAAGGTGGGTTGAGCGCGGTCGGTCCGCTGACCAGGATGACCTTCGCGCCGCGACCAGCCGCGACCTCCGCAAGCGCATAACCCATCTTGCCGCTGGAGCGGTTGCTGATAAACCGCACCGGATCGATCGGCTCGCGCGTCGGGCCGGCGGTGATCAGAATCGTTTCCCCGGCGAGGTCATGCTTTTTCTGCACCGTCTGAAGCACGGCTTCGACAATCGTCTCGTTCTCCGCGAGTCGTCCGGCACCGACCATCCCACAGGCGAGATAGCCGCTTCCCGGCTCGACTACACGAACGCCGCGCGCGCGCAGTGTTTCCAGATTCTCTCGCGTCGCCGGGTTCTCCCACATGTTGACGTTCATCGCCGGCGCGACGATCACCGGCGCCTTGGTGGCGAGGTAGAGCGTGGAAAGAAAATCGTCGGCCAATCCGTGGGCGAACTTGGCGAGCGTGTCGGCAGTAGCGGGCGCAACAAGCAGGGCGTCAATCGATTCGGCGACGGAGATGTGCTCGACGGCGGAATCGACGTTGGGTTCGTGCCCGGCAAACATGTCGGTGATGACCTTCTGCCCGGAGAGCGCGGCGAAGGTGAGGGGACGAACGAACTCCTGGGCGGCGCGGGTCATGACGACCTGCACTTCAAGCCCGCGGTCTTGGAGGAGGCGGAGGATTTCCGCGGCCTTATAAGCCGCGATGCCGCCGGTGACGCCCAATACGATTTTCATAACTCGATGGTCCACGGTCGACGGTCGATGGCGACTGGCCGCCGCAGCCTCGATATAAGGATGCTCCTTGCACCGCAATTGGTGCAAGCGGATGCCCGGTCCCTGATGGCCTTACTCGCCCGGACTCTTGTCGAAAAACTCTTTGGCTTCGTCGACCGCGGTCTTAGGTTTCTCGGGGATGACCCATTGCACCTTGCCGGCGAAGATCTCTTCGCGTGCGACCTTACAGGGCTTGCGCGAGTTGGTGTCGACCATCGGACGGGCCCCGCCCTGGATCTGGCGGGCGCGGCGGGCGGCCACCAGGATGAATCGGTAGTTGCTATCGAACCCCTGAACTAGTTTCACGGTACTCACCTCAATAAACGTCCGCGATTCCTTGTTACTGCTCGAAGGACCTCAGGATCTGCTCGGCGCGGTCCCGGACATTGTCGCGGAGACACTGCCGGGCACGTTCCTCGACATCGGAAGCGACCACCGAAGGGGAATGGCAACGCCGGGCACGCTCAGAGGATACAACGGCTTTGAGCAGCTCAATGGATTGTTCCAGGCGGTCGTTTTCGTTGACGAGAATATAGTCGTAATTTGAGTAATTCTCAATCTCTTTCCGCGCTCCATCGAGGCGGCGGCGCACGGTTTCGTCGTCCACATGCTCGTTGTGGCTGCGGTTTCTAAGGCGAAACTCTAAGATTTCCCGCGACGGGGGCATGATGAAGATGCTCACCGCCTCAGGCATTTTCTTTTTCACCTGCGCGGCGCCCTGCACGTCGATGTCGAGCACCAGGTCCTTGCCTTGCGAGAACGCCTCGGCGAGAAAGCGTTTGGCCGTCCCGTAATAGTGGCCGAAGACGCAGGCGTGCTCGAGAAATTCGTCGTCGGCGATCATCCCTTCGAACGTCTCTTTTGAAACGAAGAAGTATTCGCGTCCGTGGCGCTCGCTGCCGCGCGGCGGACGCGTCGTGTAGGAAACCGAGAATTCAAGACCGGGAACGAGCCGGAGCAGCTCGTTGGTCAGCGTGGTCTTGCCCGATCCCGAGGGAGCGGAAATGATGAACAGGATTCCGCTCATTCGACGTTCTGCACCTGTTCGCGGGCCTTCTCGATCTCGGCCTTCATCTGCAAGCCGAGTTCGGTGATGCGCAGCGCCTCTCCGGCAACGCCCGACGTTTTCGACATCAGGGTGTTCGCCTCGCGGCCCATCTCCTGCAGAAGGAAATCCAGTTTCTTGCCGACCTCGCCCTTGGCGTCAAGCAGGCCGAGGAAATGCTGGACATGCGTCTCCATGCGGACCAGTTCCTCGCGGATGTCGCTGCGCTCGGCCAGCAGCGCGGCCTCCTGCAGAATGCGGTCCCGGTCGGCATGGCCGCCGAGGAGTTCCTGCATGCGCTGCTGGACCTTGTCCATGTAGGCGCTGGAGACGGCGGCGCGATGCTTGCCGATCTCGGTAGTGGCGGTGGAGAGTCGCTGCATGCGCTCGCGCAGTTCGCGGT
>JBOGLI010000413.1:0-5503 GCA_050746165.1 Terriglobales bacterium
ACACCATCGAAGTCGCGCTGCCGATGGGACTTCATAGCTGGCACATGCCTGACGACGATTCGATTCAGGCAGCGATGTTCGGTCCAATGGTGCTCGTCGGCAAACACGAACTCGCGCCCAAGGACAAATGGTACGGAGAAATGGGCCCGTTCGAACGGAAAGACGGTGCAACAACGCCCCCGGTATTGCCAGGTGTAACAGGAAAGTTAGACGACGCGGGTACATGGGTCGAGCCGGCAAGCAGTGCGGATCCGCTGGAGTTTCGCGCAAAGAGCGACGTGGGTGAAGTTGCCCTGGCGCCGATCCATTCCATTCTCCACGAGCGCTACGACGTGTACTGGAAAGTGTCGCCGCCACCGACGAAGAGCGGTTGAGCGTGGTCAGTTCGCTCGAGCTTTACTCGCGGCACGAATGAGCGCCGGGAGAACCTCGCCCATCGCGCCGTTGCGGGGATCTCCGAACGCGAAGTAGAGCTTGCGATAGAGTGGGTAGATCTCCTCGTAAATCGACTGTGCCGCCGGATCGGGAATGTACATTTCGTGCGATGGGCAGATTCTTGCCTGCGCCTCTTCGACGGTCTTGAACGTCCCCGCGGCAAGGAACGCGAAGATCGCAGATCCCACGCCGACGACGTTGCTCGACGGTACCAGCACGGGACGTCCAAATACGTTCGCATACACTTGGTTCAAAACGCGGTTCTTCTGCGGGATACCGCCGGCGTTAATCACGCGCCGGATATGCACTCCGTTTTCCTCCATGCGGTCGAGGATTACGCGCGTGTGAAGCGCGGTGCCTTCGATGGCGGCAAAGAGCTCGTCCTGGGCGGTGTGCTGCAAGTTCCAGCCGAGGGTGATCCCACGCAAGTTCGGGTTGACGAGCACGGTGCGGTCGCCGTTGTCCCACGTGAGCCGCAGAAGGCCGGTCTGCCCAGCGCGATAATTCTCCAGACCGTTGTTGAGAGTATTCAAATCCGTCCCGGCGCGAGCGGCGATCGCGTTGAAGATGTCGCCAACCGCGGAGAGTCCCGCCTCGATGCCAGTGCGCGCCGGGTGAACGCTTCCGTTCACGACACCGCATACGCCCGGGACCAGGTTCGGCGACGAGGTAATGCCGATGATGCAAGTGGACGTGCCCACCACGTTGACCATGTCGCCGGTGCCGCAACCTGCCCCAATGGCATCCCAATGCGCGTCGAAGGCGCCGACGGGAAGCGGAATGCCCGGTTTGAGTCCCAGCTTCTCAGCCCAGTAGGGGGAGAGATGCCCGGCGATCTGGTCGGAGGTGGCGAACGTCCCATCCAACTTCTCGCGAACACCAGCGAGCAGAGGATCCACCTTGACGAGGAAGTCCTCCGGCGGAAAGCCTCCCAGAGAAGCGTTCCAGAGCCATTTGTGTCCCGCGGCGCAGACACTGCGCTTCACCTGCCTGGGATCGGTGAGGCCGCACAGGACAGCGGCTACGTAATCGCAATGTTCGAAAGCGGAGGCAAATTGTTCGCGCTTCTCGGGATTGTGCCGCAGCCAGTGCAGGAGCTTGGAGAATCCCCACTCCGAAGAATAGACACCGCCGCACCACTTGATCGCTTCCAGACCTTCGCGGTGCGCCGCTTCGGTAATTTCGGCGGCCTCGCCTTTCGCGCGGTGATCGCACCAGAGGTAGTACTCGTTGAGTGGCTTCAGATTCTTATCGACGGGAATGACCGAAGAGCCGGTGGTATCGAGCGCGATTGCCTCGACCTGATTTCCGGTGATGCCCGCGTTCTTTACGGCGGCGCGGGTGGCTTCGGCGAGCGCGCGCATGTGATCGTCGTGCGATTGAGTGGCGTATTCAGGATCTTCGCGCTTCCGGTATAGCGGGTATTCGGCGATTGCCGACGCGAGGACGCCGCGCTCGCTGTCAACGAGGGATACGCGAACGCTAAGCGTGCCGAAATCCACTCCTGCAACGATCGCCATCAGCAGGCCCCGTCACGGCCGTGCCAGTGCATGTCCCAGCCGAGATAGTTGGAAGCGGCTTCGTGGACCGATGCAGCGACGGTGGAAAGATTTGCGGCGACGTGGTGCTCAAAGCCTTGCTGGCAGATGTAGCGCAATAACCGCTGGAGGTTTTCGATCTCTACCACGCCTGCGCCGCCGAATGTATTCAGCGGGTCATCGGTGAAGCGGCCTTCGCCGACGTAGCCGCGGATTCGTCCGCCCGTATCGTCGGTGGAGAAACGCGCAAAGCTCATCGGCCCGGACTTCACCAGTCCCACACACGTGCCATACGTGTTTTCCTTCCCCACAGTGCCGGCGATGATGGCCTGAAAATCCATGGTGACTTCGCGGAAGAAGTGCTTGGGAAGATTGGAGCAGTGGAAACAGACCGCCTTATTGGGGTCGCTTCCGTAATTATTGTTCCAGTCGAGGAGCGCGGACGGCGTGCCGGACGCCAGGCGAAGCGCGTGCATCCCGATCACGCCACAGATGTCCACCTCGCATGCGCTGGAGAGCAGGCCGTTGCTCATCATGCTCATAATGGTGCAGGGAACCACGCCTAGGTTCTCCTCCATCGAGGTCCAGCACTGCACGGCGCTCACGCTGACTTCGGTCGCCTTCATCCAGTCTTCGATCACAGCGCCCAGTTTGGCCATCTTCATGAGCGCCGCGGGCGGCACGTTGTTCGTCGAAACATATTTCTTGATCTCGTCGAGCTTGACCTGGGCGCGATCGTCCGAGTCATTCATACGCTCGATGCGGCCGAGCACCTCCGAGAGATCCAGCGTTTCAATGGAAATCCCGCTGTGCTCCAGAAGTTTTTCGCTGTAGCGGACGGTGTTAAACGCGGTCGGTCGCGCGCCGATGGCGCCGACGCGAAGATGACGAAATCCTTTCACCACGCGGCAAACGGCGGCGAACCACTCCAAATCTCGAACAAACTCGGCAGAGTCAGGCGCCTCGGTGTGCAGAGTGGTCAGCGAGTACGGAATCCCGTACTGCTTCAGGTTATTGCAGGCGGACATCTTGCCGCAGAAGCTGTCGCGGCGGTGCGTGATGCCCATTTTGCTGGGAGCGTCGGGCGTGGCCTGGATCAGCACGGGAACGCGGAGGTCGGCCCAGCGCAGGGCGTCGGCAATGGCGCGCTCTTCTCCGAAATTGGGCAGCGTGACGATCACGCCGTCAATGCGGGATGCGTTGCGGCGAAACAATTCGGCGCAGCGATGCGATTCCTCACGCGTCTCCACGGCGCCATATTTGCTTTCCTCGGCAGTAAGGACGACCGCGTCCATGCCCGCCTTGTCGAGCGCCTTGAGGATCTCCTCGCGGCCAGTCTTGGCGAGGTGGTCGGGAAAGAATCCCCGATTGCCGACGATGATCCCGAAGGTCATTTTCCGTTCTGCTGGCATGCTGAAGTCTCCCTCAGGGCTTTTTCGGCTGGCCGTAGTAGGCGCCGGTGCCGTGCTTGCGAAGGTAGTGTTTGTCGTGGAGCGAACCGTCGATGGCTTTTGCGTCGGCGTTAATCGTGAAGGTAAAGTAGGCCATCCGGGCTACCGCTTCGAGGATAACCGCCGTCTCGGCCGCGGCTTTGGCATCGCATCCCCAGGTAAAGGGTCCGTGATTCGCGACGAGAACGGCGGGCACGGAGGCCGGACCAAGTTTGCGAAAAGTGTTCACGATCGCGATGCCGGTGTTCCTTTCGTATTCGGAGGCGATTTCTTCGCCGGTCATGGACTCGGTTACCGGCACCGCGCCATGAAAATAATCTGCATGCGTGGTGCCGAGGCAGGGAATCGGCTTGCGCGCCTGCGCCCAGGCCGTTGCGTACTCCGAATGCGTGTGCGCCACGCCGCCGATCGAGCCAAATTCTTTATAAAGGACGAGGTGCGTCGGCAGATCGGCAGATGGCCGCAAGTCGCCCTCGACGATCTTGCCCTCGAGATCAGTGATGACCAGGTGCTCGGGCTTCATCGTCTCGTAGGGAACGCCGCTAGGTTTGATCGCAACCAGCCCCTGCTCACGATCGATTCCGCTGGCGTTTCCAAAGGTATAGAGCACAAGGCCGCGGCGCACTAGTTCAAGATTCGCCTCCAGCACCTGTTCCCGTAATTGTCGCAGTAACATTCCGTCTCCGTGCGCGAAGTACGTTCCTACTTCACATCCGCCGAACGATCATTCTCATAATGCATGATGTGGTAGTACGCTTCCCAGCCTGTCCAGTAGATCGGCGGCGCCATGTGGCGCAACGGATCGTCCAGGTAATCGAGGAAGCTCTGGACGGTTTCGCGCGTCCGATAAATGCCGGTGAGCCAGTCGCCACGATACCAGTTCTTCCACTGGCCGAACTCGGCGGCTGCCTCCGCTTTGTCGATCTGGTCGAACGTTGCGAGGGCTTGCCGCGCTGCATTACGGGCCTGCGAGGTCTGGCCATTCTGCGCCGCCAGCACCGCTTGCGCGACCAGCGAAAGCATGCGGTTGCTCTCACGGTGAATGGCGATCATCGCCAGAACGCCAGCGTTATAGTACGGCTTGCGATCCGGCGGAACGAACGCCTCGGCTGCGACTGCCTTTTCCCACAAAGCGTCCCAGCGCGGCTGTGCCTCACCGCAGCGCTCGATTTCTCCTTTGGCAGCATCCGGGATCCACTGCTCCGCGGTCTCGCCGCGGATGTTTGTAATCACAGACGGTTTCACCCATTTCGGATTCTGTCCCGGCAACGAATAAATCGGCGAACCGACCATGTAGCTCAGCAGGAGCCGGCGGGCTTCCGTGTGATAGTAGTTGTCGCCGTACACCAGTGGCGGCTGCGTGCCGGGCCGAAGAGCGGGCGCGGCAAAGTAATCTTTGTATATCTCCGCGATTTGTGGCGCCGCCTTTTCACCGAATTCCTCCGCTGACCACGCGCGGTAATAGTCCGTGTCGCTGGCCGTCGCGCCGGATGCAACGCCTTGCCAGCCGACGTCCATCACTGCCCTGGTCATCATCGCCACCGGGCGAATATCGCTGGTGTTCATCAGGAGATACTCGGTCGCACCTGCCCGAATGTAGCGTCCTAATTCCGACACAACGCGGTCCATGGGCACCATTTCCGTGAGCTGGTTGGCCATGGCGTTGTACATGGCGACGTGGAAGTATGCGCCTTGGCCGCGGGTCACTTCGCCGTTATCCTGCATGTACCCGTATCCCGTGTCGGCCCAAACCGTGGTGACTTCCGGAGGGATTTTGAGGAATCCCTGTTTGTTCAGTCGCGCGCCTTCCTGCCAGAGATTCATGATGAACCGGGCATTCGGGTGGGTGGCACGCACGATGCTCATCTGATCGGCCAGCGCCTTGCCGACCAATGCGCCGAGTTCCTTGTCGCCGCCCCGCGCATTCGGATCAAACGTGGAATAGCTTGTGTCGGAGAGGCCGCGCAGGCCCAGTGTCCAGAGAACTTCCTGGTCGGGAGCGTAGTCGTTGACCGCGTTCTTCCAAGCACGTTGGAGGATTTCCGGATGTTCCGTATACGAGTACGGGACGTTCTCCGG
>JBOGLI010000414.1:0-4273 GCA_050746165.1 Terriglobales bacterium
GCCGTCCATCGTGTTTTGTGGCCACTAGTCCGCTACAAATTTTGGCGCGAGTATTACCGCGTTTACTTTTACGCGCGGTATGTGCTGCTGTTCGACGTTTTAATTGCAATCAGTTGGGTGCTAAGCATCCTGTATGGCTGCTTAATTTGGTGCTTTTCTAGAGAGGGCGCATAAATGGCTGTTGCTATTCCTATGCTGTCGCTGATTGCAACCGTCGGCGCCGGTGCGATGACGGCGGTTCAATCGCACGAACAGGGCGTCGCGGCGTCAAACGCCGACAAGCAGAAGGCGCGCGTTGAGCAGATCAACGCGTCGCAGAAACAGATCAACATGCGACAGAAGATGCTCGCGGGTCTTGCGTCGCAGAACGCTGGAACGCTGGGTGCTGTCGGCACGGGCGCGGGCACGAGCTTCGGCGCGAACGCAATGCGTCAGATCAATCAGAGTCAGAACGATCTCGCGGTGAGCTCGGCGAACGAGTCGGCGCAGGTATCACTTCTGGATCAGGCGGCTGCGAATTCGCAGGCGGCTGGCAACCTCGGCGGCGTCAGCGATGTGCTCGGCACTTTCGGCAAGGTCACTCAGGGTGGCGACAACAGCATGGTGGCGAAGGCAGGGCTGTAACTCGTGCACATAACGCAAAAATATTTGCGGACCTAGGCGTTGCACCGAGGACCGGCAAATTCATTAAGCAGTTGATTGCTGGGCGAACGCGGGCGCGCACGCTATACATTCGTTATACGTACGCGATCCCGCGCGCTATTGCACCGCTTGCCGAGTCGGATTTAGAGTCCGCCTCGTACAAGTGCAACGGCTGTGCAATGAAAGCGGCGAGTTGCAACGGACCGCCGTCCCTTCACACGTCCACACGACATGGAGGATGACCATGAAGATAACGCGCAAAGGAATCACGGCCGCGCGACTGCAACTGCTGGAGAGTTTCAAGGAACTCGCCGACTGCAGAGACCTGAAGATTGTCCGGAAGGGCCTACGGACCCTCCGACATCTGGACGATTTAGTGCTTGATTTGAACGACCAACGGATCAAGCCGTAGTCGTGCAAAGCGCCAACGCCGGGGGTGGTGACACTCCCGGCCTTTTTTCCATGGAGAAGATGATGGCTAAGCTCAAGTGGCACGTCATTCAGTTGCACGAATTGACAGAGCACGCGGCCGACGATTCGCGGGCGAATGAAGCACTAGAGGAATGGCGACGGCTGCGCGACGACAACGGCCGCGCTCCGGTAATCCGCTGCGCAAATTTAGGCCCCGGCAACGGTAACCTTTACTCCGTCAGGCCCGACTGAACGAATTTGGAGAACACGTAACATGAGAGCCGCAATCTATTCTCGATTCAGCACCGACAAACAGACCGAGTCGAGCATCGCAGACCAAGTGCGGGTGTGCCGCGAATACGCCGAAAAGAACGAACTGACCGTCGATCATCTGTTCGAGGATCAGGGCATCAGTGGTGCCGCCATCGGCAACCGACCGGGGTGCGTCGCCATGCTCGAGGCGGCCAAAGCGCGCGCATTCGACGTGCTGCTGGTCATGGACACGAGCCGCTTGTCGCGCTCCTCCGCGGATCTCTCCAAGATCGCTGACCGGCTGGTGTTCATGGGCCTGCGCATCGTTGCCGTCCACGAGCAAGGCGCGGACACCGCGCGCGATGGATGGGAGCTTTACTTCGGATTGTCGGGACTCATGGGCCAGCAGTTCCGCAAGATGACCGCGAAGAAAACCCACACCGCTCTCGAATCCCGCGCCCGCAAAGGCGCGCCCACGGGTGGCCGCTGCTTCGGCTACACCTCGAAGAATGAACTTGTGGACATCGAGGCGGCAGTGGTCCGTGAGATTTTCGAGCGCTACGCCCTAGGCGAGAGCTACCGCGCTATTGCGCGCGACTTGAACGGCCGGGGTGCACCCTCACCGAAGGGGCGTAAGTGGTACGTCTCCGCTCTGCACGCTTTGATCCACAACGAACGCTATATGGGCCGGCTCGTGTGGAATCAGTCGCGATGGATGAAGGATCCCGACAGCGGCAAGCGCAGTCGGCTCGAGCGCCCACCGTCGGAATGGATCACTGCCGAACGGGAGGACTTGCGGCTCGTGTCGGACGAGACATGGCAGCGTGCGCGCGCCCGGGACACACCGGCCACCTACGGCTCACACCAGGCACGGCCGAAGTATCCACTGTCGGGACTGCTTCTCTGCGCGGAGTGCAGACGCACCATGACCTTGTGCGGTGGGACGAATTCACGGGGATACGGATCGCAGCGATACATCTGCGCCTCTTACCGGGAGCATGGCGCCGTGGGCTGCTCTAACAGTGTGGGCGTGTCACGGTTAACCGCGGAGGAGTTCTTGATTGAGCCGTTGCGCGAGCGGCTGCTCAACGACCAAAAATTCCTAGGGGTAATTTCGGCGCTGAAAAAATCCCGGCCGAAAAATGGAAGTTTGGTGCTTGAACCCGAGAGCGCACGACGCCATTGCGATTCGGGGGATCGATCCCACGGCGGGTCTGATACGGCCATCCCCGTGACGGAGGGTGCCAGCGCCGACACGGATGGTCACCGTCCCGACGTGCTGGCGGCTCAGCTCGAGGCTATTCAGGCTGCTGCTGCCATCGGTGCACTGAGCCAACGTGAGGCCGCTACGCGTTGCGCCACGCTGCGGAGCGAGCATGCACACGTTGCACGGTTACCCGCTCCTACCGATGAAGCATCGATCCTGGCGAACGCTGAGCGCCTACGGGCGGCGCTGGTCTCAGCCGCTACTGACGCACTCCGGGATGCTCTCCGCCGTACGCTAGGCGTCGTGCACCTCAAGCCGGTGCTCGACGATGGCCCGCGCTACCTCAATGCCGTGCTCGAGGGTGGCGACATAGCGCTCCTCGAGTGGCTGGCGATCGGCGACAAGGCCAGCAGGCCGGGTCTATCTGCGTTGGTAGCGGGGGCACGCATCGAGACTTGTCTATGGGCATACTCCAGAGGCGGGTCCCCCAAGGCGTTGTAGCGCCTGGAGGGCCCTGACCACACCGCCTACAAGGAGGCGACCATGGCTGCTCCCAAGCATAGCGAATCCCCTACCCCGCGTTCACCTACCCACCGCAAGGCGCCCTCGCCGGACATCGCGCCGGCCGATCACCGGGTCTCATCCGAGGACTCCCCTGCCTACGGCGCGCGCGCCGGAAACTCTGAGGGAATGTCCGACACCATCGATAAATCGCTCGTCAGCCTGCGTCTGTCAGCCGCGGCATCCAAGTTCGCGACAATCAGGGCGCAGCTGCGCGTCCTGGCGGCGGCCGCCGACGCGGCGGATGACGGAGCGCTCGATATCGAGCTGTGCCACCTCACCACGGTCATGCACGAGCTCATCGCTCCGTGCGACGAGGTGGACGATCTGCTTGGCGAGATGTTGCTCCCGGCGAGCGCCGAGGAGCTGCGCAGGCTCAAGCTCGAGCGCGGCGCATCATGAGAGCGGCCCCAAATGCCACCGCACGGCACTTGCCGTTTACAACGCGGTTGCCAGAGCCGTTCGGCGCGGTGCGCGTCGAGATCAGCGCCTCCACGCGCTGCATCCTCTTCACCTACCTCGGCACCCGCGAGGAGCTGCTCGCCTGCGGCGCTGCCACGGTCGAGATACTCGCGCCCGGCCCCAAGAGCCCCAAGGGCGCCCACGATTTGGACGGCGACCGCTACATGAAGTGCCGGCGCGGCCGCAGGCTGCGATTGCGGCGGTTCAAGTCCAAGGATCGAGCCGCCGCCATGCCCGGGTTCGAAGCGTGGATGCTCGACGTGCCACCGCCATCACTCGGCGGCGGCGATCTGACGCCTGACGAGTGGCGCGCTCAAACAATCGAAAATCTAAGGTCGAACCTCGGGTCCGCCATCTGGAGCGTTATCAAACCTCGCGAGGACGGCCTTTGGAGGCACTTGCCGCTCGGCTTCGAGCCCGTTGCCGCCGATGTCGAGGCGTTCACGGCGCGCGCGCACGCGAGCATGGAGGAGCTCGTGGACATGGTGTCGAGAATGCGGATTGTGTCGAATGTGATCGAGCGGCGAGGCCTGCGCCTGGTCGTCGACAACACGCGGCCATGAACGCCGCCGCAACGTACGCCAGGAGCAGCAAGGACCGCTCGGACATTTCGATCGCGACGCAGCAGCGTGAGCTCGGCGAGCTGGCGCGGGCAAGGGACCTGCAGGTGGTCCGAGAATTCGCCGATGCCGTGCAGTCCGGCAGCACGGACGATCGGCCGGCGTTTCGGGATCTGAT
>JBOGLI010000415.1:0-3992 GCA_050746165.1 Terriglobales bacterium
ACGCTGGCGGAGTCGGGAACGCTGGTGGCGTCGGCAACGCGGGCGGCATGGGCAGCAAGGCGCTCTAAGTCGAACCGATCTCAAGGACATTCAAGAAAGGTCGCACTACGGTGCGGCCTTTCCTTTCGGGCGGAGGAAGCATCACCAGAGACGCCGCGAGACCGCTTCGAAGATGGGTTCAATTAGCAAGCGGGCGGCGCTGCGACGAGGGCCATAAATCTTGGCCGTTCCGGTCATTCCGTCGCTGAGATGGCCATCGGCGTTGGGCAGGAGAATATCCACGACAAAATAGGAGGCGCGATTGATGCCCTGGTATTTGACGGGAGGTAGCAATCCGTCGGGCACTTCGCGCGGCGTATCGGAGATGGCGGCCACTTCGCCGTGATGCGCGAACCAGTCTCCCTCCATGCGCAGCGAAGTGCCGGTGACGTGCTGGAGTTTGCGCATCTCCGGTTCTTCGACAAAAACGCGCGCGCGCATCTGCGAGACGTCGGCGACTTCGGCAATCTCCGCTCCGCTTCCCAAGTAAGTGTTCAACAGGTCGTGGACGCGGGGGGTAACGACGATGCCACCGATCGGAGTGCGCACTTCCAGTTGTTGGCGGCGGTCGCGCGCGATCCGCTCCTCGTCGGCGGCCTGGCGCTGTCGCTGGTCCGCGGCGGCGAAATTGCCGTAGCGTAACTGGGCTTCCGTGGCGCGAGCGCTGGCAGTGTGGTAATCGGCTTCGGCGCGAGCGAGTTGCGAATCGGCGTCGAGATCGGACATGCCGGCAATGAGCGTCCCGGGGTCAACGCGCTGGCCTTCTCTGGCGCCGATGAAAACTACTCGCCCCGGAACCTGGGCCCGGAGCACGGCACGGTGCACGGGCTCCAGCACGAACGGCTCTTCCACCGTCTCGTGCCGAAGAGGAAGGAAGAGCAGGAGAGCTACGACGACGGCGACTGCCGACAGAGGCTTCCAATGGGCGCGCATGATTTCCTTCTTGTCGAGATAGAGCTCGCGGATGAACTTGATCAGTTTCTTGATGCGGCTGCGGAACACCAGCCAACCCACGTACGTGGCGGGGACGAAGGCCCACATGGGCGAATAAAAATAAGCGATTTTGTAAATGATGCGGCAGATGGCGCCGAACAGGAAGTAAGCATACGCGCCGGAGAGCAGCGCATAGGTCGCGAATCCGAGGCGCCGAAGCGGCGGCAAGGCGGGTATGTCGGCGGGCAGGCGGAAGAGGTACTTGCGGGTGACCGCGACCATGTAACGCGTCGATTGGCCCTTGAGATCGTGGAAGTGGAGAAGATCGCAGAAAATGAAATACCCGTCCATGCGGGCCAGCGGGTTCCAATTAAAGGAGACGGCGAGGATGCCGCCGCTGAGGATGACGATGTACGCCGTGTCGTGCAGGAAGGAGCCCGGCGGCGTGAGCCACCATACCAACGAAAGGTAGGAACATAGCACGATCTCCGACCAGATTCCGGATGCGACGGTGACGATGCGTCCCCAACGATTGGCGCGCACAAAGGCTTCGGAGGCGTCGCAAAAACAACCCGGCATCAGGTAGATCAGGAAAAAACCCATGCGCCGCGCCCGGCCGCCATAGTGATAGCAGCTCATGCCATGGGCGCTCTCGTGCATGATGCTGAGAACGAGAAAAATACCGAAGAATTCGAGGATGTGCGAGGCCGGCTGGCTGGTGAGATTGTAGAAGTACAGCGTGTCGTTCCACAGCATGCTCCAGTGTGAGCCGAGGATCGCAAACATGACCCCTACCATCAACAGCGACCAGGCGAACCACCAGGGCGTGTACATCCACTTGAAATGCTGGTAAAGCCACCCCAGCACCTTGTCGGGATTAAAGAAATAGAGGTCAATGGTGGAGCTATCGACATTGGCGTGCTTGCGCTTGATCACCTCATGGCGCTTCTCGGTGAGCTGGTGCGCGATGATCTCGCTCTCTTCCTGGGGCGTCCAGTAGAAGAATTCCTCGCGGTCGAGCATCTCGGCAAAACCCCGCAGATCCTCTTCGGTAACACTAATCCCGAGCTGGCGGCGGCAGCATTCGGCGACTTCGGCGTAGGACCGGTTGCCGTCGAAAAACATGGCTGCCTGGTGCTGGGTCTTGGTCATGCGGAAATAGTGCGGCGGGCCGTTTGGGATCAGGGAACGGACGTATACGCCATCGCGCTCGACGTGCTCGCGGACGATGAGGTTGGGGTGGACGCGCGGCGGCCGGTTGGGCCTTCGCGGCGGAAGGTCCGGCAAGGCCTCCGTCAAAACACGGCTGAGATTCATAGCCGGTTAACTTTCACCGTGACGGTCATGCCGGGACGCAAATCGGCGGGCTCGCCCTCGACGCGCGCCTGCACCTCGATCGTGCCGCTTGCCGGATCGACGACCGGGCTGACGAGGGTGATCTTGGCCTGGTGCTCGGCGGTGCCGCCGGGGGCGGAAATAGCAACCAGTTCGCCGGCCTTCACCTTCGCAACCAGTTCCTGGGGCAAGGTAAAGCGTACGTTAAGCGGCGCGGTGGCCGTGACCCAGAAGAGCCGGTCGTTGGTGGCGACGTTCTGGCCAACGCGGATGTAGCGGCGGGCAACCACGCCGTCAAACGGAGCGATGATGCGGGTCTTGTCCAGCTCCAATTCGAGGGCTTTCGCAAGCTCGCGCGCTTCGCGGGTGTTCTCCACCTCGCGCTCTTTCTGCTGCCGCGCCCCGACCAGCTTGTAGCGGCTGTGCTCCAGTTGCTGCAAGGTGATGAGCTTGTACTGGTAGAGCTGCTCGTCGCGCGAGAGATCGGTTTCGACGAGCTTGATTTCGGTGTCCCAGTTGAGCGAGTCCTGCTCGGCAGCAAGCGCCTTGGCGACCGCGGCATCGTGCTGGGCAGTGAGCTGACGGTCGTCGAGTTGGGCGAGCAACTGGCCCTTGCGCACGCGGGCGCCGACGTCGGCCAGGATGTTCGTCACCACGCCCTGGCGCTCCGCACCTACATCCACCTGGTTTTCGACCACGAGGGGGCCGGTGGTCTGGTAGAACTCCGGTGCGGCCGCCGCAGCGGGAGTGGCGGGGGCCAGAGCCGGGGAGGCGGCAGATACGGTCACCGGAATCGGCCGGCCCGAGGAACATCCGGCCATGATTGCCGCCACAACAATCAATATCGCAAGACGATCTTTCTTCATAGCGACCTCCGTGCCCGGCGGCTACCAGCCGAACCAGCTCCACAATTTTGCCCAGCCCCACATGGCCACGCCGCGGAACATCACGTAGCCCGCGGGCCGCCATCCCGTGTTGATCTTGCTGATCCCCTGCATGCCCGGGCGGATGAGGCCGCTCGGGTTGGCGACACCGATGCGGGCGAAGAACACGCGCTGGTCACCGACAGCGTCCGTTCGCGGGCTGACCAGCTCGACGTCACCATTGAATTTCGTGGTCGGAAAACTGTCCAGCTTGACTGCCGCCGCGTCCCCGTCATGCACCAGGCGCACGTCGTTCTGGTCCACCTCGACGTCAATGATCGCGCGGTCCGCGTTCAAGACTTCGCCGAACGTGTCGCCCTCGTCCAGCTTTCTTCCCACCATGGTTTCGATATGCGGCGTTGACACCACGCCCTTGATCGGAGAGCGCAGGCGGGTATGTTCGAGCCGTTCTCCCGCGCGCTTCACCTCGGCGGTCCAGTAGTTCGCCTCGTTGCGCTGGATTCCGGCTTCCATGCCGTCGTTGTTGGCGAGCGCGCGGTTCACCGCGGCCTCGGCCTGCCCCAGCTTGGCTTGCGCAGCCGCCAGTTCCGCCCTGTAATCCCAGTCGTTGAGGTCGGCGAGCACGGTTCCCTTTGCGACCGTGTCGCCCTCGTGGACGTAAACGTTCCGCACCACGCCGTCCACCTCGGCCTGGATCTTCGAGCTCGTTTGCGGCGCGACCGTGGCATTGCCCTGGACGCGCATCGGAAGCGGGAAGAACGCGAGAAACAGGGCCGCCACTACGGCTAGCACCATGTACGC
>JBOGLI010000416.1:0-3475 GCA_050746165.1 Terriglobales bacterium
CCCTGCCGCTCGGCGGCAATGCCATCCGCCGCGAACTCGGGCCCAAGCTGATGTCTGACGTCTGCCGCGCGCTCAAAGACAGCATCCAGTACGCGCTCGACCACCGCGAGTCCGCGCTTGAATACGCGCTCCAGTTCGCACGCGACCTCGATACCTCGATGGCCGATAAATTCGTCGGCATGTACGTGAACGAGCGCACCCTCGATTACGGCCAGGACGGCCGTCATGCGATCGAGAAGCTGCTCGAGATGGGACACCAGGCCGGCATCATCCCGCAGGAACCGAGAGTAGATTTCGCCGAATGATGCAGTAGTGAGTAATTAGGAGTTAGCGGCGTTGCACTCGCGCCGACTCCGCTAACTCCTATCTACCAGCTACCAGCTCCTACTCCGGATTTTCCGGGAACGAGAACTTCGGCAGCACGTCGATTGGCACATTCGTCGTCTTATCCAGTGATGCTTTCAGCTCCTGAGGCACCGACCCGTATTTCTTGAACCATTTCTCCACCCCGGCGCGGTCGCCATTGGCCTCAAATTCCAGCAACTGTTTCGAGAGCGCGGTGATCGCATCCGGCATGCGCGCGAAATCGATGCCGTACTTGCCGTCGGGATCGCGCACGATCGCCTTCTGCGCGGCCAGGTAGTTGAATTCCATGATCCCGGCCAATCCATGCGCCTCGGCCGCACTCAACCGGACCGTGCGAAAGAAGTCGGCGACATGCGACGAATAAAACTGCGGCAACTGTTCCTTGGTTAGTACGCCATGCTCGACCAGGTAGTGCGCGCAGAATAATCCGACGACATCGGCCTTTGCCTCCTCCAGCGGGCTATACAGCGGCCCGATGGCTTCGCGGATGTCCGCCTGCTTGCCGTTGACGTGCACGAACGACGGCCCCAGCCCGTGCGAGATCTCGTGCAGCAGCGTGTCTCCCATGTAGCCGTCCGCAGTGGCGAGTTGGGCCTGTGAGGGACGCATCATCTCCTTCGCGATGGGCAGCACGATATATTTCACGCGCGCGTCCATGAAGTTCTTGAAGAAGATCTTCTTGCTCCCCTTCTCCTGGTGGATGCGCGGGTCGTTAGGCAGATTGTCGGCCACCGCCTGGTAGCCGTGATTCAGGTCGCCCGCGCGGAATGGCGCGTCCATCACTTCCATCGGGCTGACGTGCCCTTCCGCCGAAGGCTTGTCCGCGGCCGGAATTGGCAGCGCCTGCTGCAGTTCGGCGATGTGCTTCTGGTAAACGGCGAGCTTGGCGCTCTCGGCTTCGTTGCGAATCAGCACGGCGCCGCCGTAGCTGCCCTTTACGCCCATCAGGTCGTCGTCATAGGTTTCGTAGGGCGCGAAGATAATGTCGAACTTCGGGTTCTCCAGGCTGACCCACAGCAGGTCGCTGGGATAGTAGTCGTCGCTGAGCAGCGCATCGGCGCGGGCGCGCAGGAACTCGGCAAATGATTTGTCATCGCTGAGAGCGGCCGCGTCGCGCAGGTCCTTCGCCGCTCTGTCGAGAAAAGTCTTGTATTCGACGTGGTACGGCACCGCCTTCAGCCCGCCGTTTTCGCGGCGCAGGACCGTCGTCGAGCTGTAGATCGCGTCTTTATCCGCGGGGCGCTGCGCGACGTAACTTTCAATCTCCTGCCGCGTCAAACCATGCGGGTAATAGTTCCGCCCGGGATAGAACGGCTCATTGCCGACAAACGGCCGATTGTCGTTGAACAGATCGTAGCGGCTGGCGTTGATGAACAGATACTCGCGCACGAGCTTGTCACGCGTACTTCCGCCGGAGCCCGCCAACTCCTTGTACATCTCGAGCGCCGTCGGATCGCTCTGCCGCCAGTAAATGTCCTCGATGGCCCGGTTCGCATCGACAAGCTTTTCCACCAACTGCTTTTCGCGAACGCTGAGCTCCGCGGCGTGAAACGGCATATCGACCGATTTGAAACGCGCCACGCGTTGCAGGATATCCGGCGCGACGTTCTCGATCGGAACTTTGCCGGTCTCTGTCGGCTTGTGTATCGGAGGTCCTTTGTAGGCTTGCGCGGCCATAACTGTTGGGAGGGCGAGCGAGATCAAGGCAAGAACGTACACGATCCGCATACGCGAATTGTAAATCTCGTGTCGCGATCTGTCGCCCGCTATGCCGAGTAGATCCGCCCGTGGGTCATCTTGTGGTTGAGGGCGGAGGCGAGCAGGTCGATGTCGGCGGGCGCGATGTTGCAAATGGCCCGGTCGTCGAGAAAACGTCCCTGCGGCCGGCCGACGGCGTCGCGGCGCACCTGGATGAGCAGCGCCTGGACGGCATTGATGTCGAACTTCAGCGGCGCGATGCGAACCACTTCGCTCAGCGCCTCCCCGACGGTCATCGAATGGCGGTAAGGTCGCTCGCTGGTCATGGCTTCGAATACATCGGCGACCGCCACGATACGTGAAACCTCGGGCAATTCTTTGGCGGCGATCTGGTCGGGATACCCGGTACCATCGTTGCGCTCGTGGTGCCAGCGCACGGCTTCGGGAATCTGCGGCCACGGGAATTCGACGCCCTGCACAATCTGGTGGCCGACCGTGGTGTGGTCGCACATCTCGCGCATCTCCTGCTCGTCGAGTTTGCCGACCTTGCCGAAGAGGCGCTTGTCCACCGCCACTTTTCCGATGTCGTGGAGATAACCCGCCGCGCGAACCCCGGCGACCTGGCCGGGATCGAGCCCGAGCCCCTCGGCGATCCCCACCGAATAGCGTCCGACGCGCAGCGAGTGGCCGCGCGTGTGAATGTGCTTGATGTCGATGGCGTGGGCAAATGTCTCGAGCGCGTTGTCGTAAAAATTGTGGACCGTGGCCAGCAGCTTCAGATGCTCGGAGACGCGCTGCGCCAGCGTTTCGGAAAGCGCGTGGTTATGCACGGCGAGCGCCACGTAATTCGAAAGCAGCCCGACGGCTTCCATGTCCTCGGGCTGGTAGGCCTCATCGCCCGCGCGCCGGCCCAGTCCCACCAATCCGACCAGCTTGCCCCCGACTCGCAGCGGCGCGATGCACTTGAACAGCTCCGGCGCCACGTTTCCATTCGAAGTTAGGTAGGAATCCCACGATTGCCGCGTCACCGGCACCGGGCCGCGCAGGTTCGTCAATGCATGCACATGCTTGGGCAGCAGCGGGATCACCGCCGGGTCGGGGAACATCGAGAATCCGCCCGACGCCAGCGAAGCCAGCACCGCGGGTTTGTCGCGGAAAAGGAAGAGAGCGCCCTCGCGCGTATCGGCCGCGCTGAGGAGCGAGGAAAGGATGCCGCGCGCTCGCTGGGTGAAGTCGGTGTCGGCCGTCATCTCCGAGCCGAGTTCCGACAACGCCTGGAACGTGAGCAGAAGCCGTCGAAAGTTTTCGTTCCTGGCCGCCATAGGTTCTTCCGGCGCGAAGTGGCGCTTCGCGGCGGCGCACTACAGGCGGAACAAGAATCGCTGAGCAAAAAGAGAGTACCACGCAGGAA
>JBOGLI010000417.1:0-7844 GCA_050746165.1 Terriglobales bacterium
TTCGTGCCCTCTGCGTCAGGTGTAGCACTCGAATCGCAAACCGTAAGCTGTAAGTCGGCTTCTCGAAATACGAAATACGCTATACGAGATAACGTTTCTGCTCGCCTAAATATCCGACCCAACAATCTGCGGCGCGCGCAACCGGTGCTCGTCGCCGCAGAGTGGACACGTCAGAGTCCAGTCCTGCATCGGGGTGCGCTCGTCCACCGTGAGCGAGCGCTCGTGTCCCATGTGACAACTGGTGATAAACGTCCTCGTCGCATTCGAGAAGAGCATCGCCATCCACATGCCACGGTTTTATCCCGCCCCGCGGCCTCTGCCTAGGTCGCCAAAGGACAACCAGGAGTGGCGTTCCGGGTCATGTACCGGCGGTAAGTTACTGAAAACACAGCGGTAGCGGAGAGGGGCGAGGTGCGAGGGGCGAGGGGCGGAGCTACTTCAGCTCGGTGATGATTTCGGAGCGGTAGGCGATGGGGTCGAAGGTGGTGCGCTTGCTGTTGACGGCGGCGGTCTGGAGTCCGTAGAGGAGGGCCATGCCGCGGCGCAGTTCGAGCTTGTTGGCGAGCAGGGCGTCGAGCACTTGCTGGATGGCGAGTTGGATGGCGTTAGCGTCTTCCAAGAGCGGGAGCTTGTAGAGGGCGCCGTTGGGGTCGGGACGGTGGGGGACACATTCCGGTTGGGCGCGCCAGAGTTCGTGGAAGTAGCAGTAGATGCGGTCGTGGAGGGCAGGTGAGCCGCAACGCAGGCCGTTGGACTTGACGTGGTGACAGCGCCGGGCGCGACGGGCGGCGGAGAGGCGATCGCGAGGCGTGGGCTCGACGGATTCCGGCGGGAGGGGGGATTGGATTTCTAAGTCCTTTGGAGGATCGGATTTGGCGGGAAAAGGTGCTAAATCCGAGGGTTCAGAAGGGTTAGCGGCACGGATTCGACGGAATTCTTCGCGATCCGTGGGCTCGAGCTGGGCTTCGATGAGGTCGGCAAGCTGGGTGAGAGAAAAGTCGTCATTGGGCATTGGGAACTCCTAGTCTTCAGTCTTCAGTCGTCAGTCGTCAGGAAAGGCAAAAGCCTCAGCGCGGAGGGCGCAGAGGCAAACAAGTCAAGAACTCACCGCAAAGGACGCAAAGGAACGCAAAGGAAAACCGGCCGCTGATTAACGCTGATGAACGTTGATTGGAGGCGATTCATCTACACGCTGAGCGACCTAACTTACCGCAGAGGTACGCAGGAGAAAGAAAAAGGCCCGTCCGATGGGACGAGCCTTTTCTTTACCTTCTACTTTCAGGATAGCAGGTTGGAGGGGGGAATCCGGAAGTGAATTGCGGAAGTTTATTGTGAGTTAGATCAGAGGGTTACGCGGATTTGTGACATTTAGGGGGCTTGACAAGAATTTTCCGCTAGAGCGAAAGGAGAGTGCGAGGTCAGGAGCGAGAGGAGCGCTTACGTCGATATCAGCGGAAACGGGCAGACTTGGGGCAGGTGGCGGGTAAGTTGCGATAAGGGGATTTATCGTCAATCATCAATAGCAACCGGGACTCAGGACGCCATTTTGATCCGGCACCAAAGCATTGACTTTGTCAGCAGTACCGCAATCCAGAACTGGATACACGCCAACTGCCACGAATCGGTCCCGTGAGTCTTCTACGCCGTTTGATAGTTCAGCATGGGTCTCCCCTGCCGTATGGTGAAACCACGACTGACCACCAGCAGTTCGCTGCTGAGTCTCCACGACGAGAAACTCCGCACCATCTGGAATCTTATTCAAACATTCTCTAATGAAGGCGTCATCCACCACGCCGCGTAATGGAAGCTGACGTTCACGAAAAACGGTAACTGCTGTCTGTTGAGGTAACTCCTGCAGCCTCTCACTGAAAGCATCAAAAGATGTGAAGAACTCGAACGATTTGCTCCCTGCCGCACGAGAAAACCGAATTGTGGCGAACACTTCACCTTGTGATTGAATCCACGAGCGGACTTTCGCAAGGAATCGGTTGTCTTTGGTCGAAATCATCACCACATAAACGCGTAACTGTCGATAACAGGACTTATCGTGAGTTACGCATCAGTCTCGGTTAGCCTTCCTAAAGCATTCCCAGGCAAAACCTCCCCGGTCGTCATCAATAAAAATCATATCGTCAACAATGCGAGTCACCACGCCCACATCTCCTGGACGGATGCGAAGGCGGTCAAAGCTGGACCAGGTCCAACCGATAGTTCGTTCGTCAGGAGCAAAAGCCACCTTGTCCCCTAGCTTGAACGGATTGACTCGATTAGTCACAGAAGTCCTAAATTGGATTCTCTTCAACGAGGGATAACAGGACTCATCGTAACTTACGTTGCGGTTTAGATTCCCAATCGGCCCCGACTGGGGGGCAACCCTCTCTCGTGTCGGTTTCGTATATCGCAAGTCTGACGCTTTCTGTTCGCCTCCTTCAACTTGTTTTTGCGCAGCGACAGCCGGATAAAGTCTGCCGCACCCCGCCGCGTCCATGCGGAAACACTTTCGCGGCAGGCATCCGCATGCGGTGAATGTGTGCTCTTTAGTTACACGAGGTGTTGCATGTTCAATCCACGACTTCGACTGCTTTGCCTTTTGCTCCTTATCTTCGCCCTCCCTTTGCTAGCGCAAGTCCGTGGTGGAGGAGTGACGATTCATTACACGCTGCTGGCCGGACCGGTCCTTGCCTTGATCGCCGGAATCTTGATCCTGATTGTGCCGCGCATCCTGAACTACGTCGTAGCGATTTACCTGATCCTGATCGGGCTGATCGGGATTTTTGGCCGGTGAATGGCCAGGCGGGTGCCCCACACATCGCGCTGCCCTTCTCTCGATTCCCTAACAACGCCTCGGCGCGATGTGTGGGCGAGACGAGTTCATGAGTGGTCCCGCATACGCAGAGTGGTACGACAACGAACGAAACGTCGTTCGTACTGGTCGCGGCCCCGTGCGTCACGAATCATAAGTTCGCAAACCGCGCTCATAGCGAAGAATTATGTGGGTGAGAATTCTGTCGTGCCTCCGGCACTCGACGATGTTGATCCACTTCACCCCGCGCTTACGCGCGGGGCTACAATCTGCCGCCCGCTTCGCGGGCAGAATTCAAGTCGTGCCCTGATATTAAAGTGAAGTTTTCAGCGCCGGTTGTGCCGTTCGAGGTACGCTTTGCGGTTGATCTCTTCCAAGCGCAGTTGCTCGCCGGCAGCCGTGGAATCGCCCTGCTTGCGGAGGACGTCGGCAAGTGCGGCGTGGTAGTTGAGGGCGCGTGGGGCAATCGAAATGGCCTCGCGGAGTTGAGCGGCCGCGCCTTCGAGGTCGGAGGTCGCGATCTCAATCCGTGCGGCGTAGTAGAGCAACTGCGGACGCGCCTGGCTCCCGGCGGGCGCGAACGCGAGCGCTTGCCGGTATTCGGCGAGGGCCTGCCGATTGTCTCCAAGTTCTTCGAGGGCGCTGGCGTAGTCGGTGTACTCCGGAATGGAGCCGGGCCGCAACGCGATCGCCGTCTTGAATTCTTCGATTGCCTCGCCCTTGCGGTTGTACTTCCACAGCGCCGAGGCAAAGAAATGGTGGAGCTCGGCGTTTTGCGGCGCGATCTTCAACGCGCTGGCGTACACCGATACCTCGTCCTCGAAGCGCGGCACCTGGAACCACGCGCCGATGGCGAGCAGCAGAACAATCGCCGCGCCCGCGATCGCGAACGTTCGCCGCTGCGGGGCCCACTGCGACAGCAACAGTGCGAGAAGCAGGCAGATCGGAAACGAGACCAGGTAAATGTGCCGGTCGTGCACCCAACCATCTGGATAAAACGTGGTAAGCGCCAGCGCCGGAGGAATGAACAAGATTGCCGTCCACGCCAGCAGCAGACGGACAACCGGCTGCCCTTGCTGACGGAACCACATCCATCCCGCCGCGGCGCAGACGAGCACAACCGCCATGGCCTTCGCCCATGTCCAGCCGGTACTCCATTGCGCCGGATAGAAAAAGCTCAGCGCTGTGGGCAGGAAGAAGTTCTTCACATAGACGAGTGCGGCGAGCGGGATATCGGCGAGGACCGCGATGCGGCTGCCGCCGGGTCCCGGACCGATATTCGCGCCGAACAGCAGCGTGCGCAGCAGCACGTAGGCCGCGCCGATGGCGAAGTAGGGAAGCGTCCACAGGTAGCGCCGCCAGTTGCGCGGCTCACCGGTGGGATTGGTCCACAGAGCTTCGTAGGCGACGAGCAGCCACGGAATCATTCCTGCGGATTCCTTCGACAGCACCGCCGCGGCCGCTCCGGCCAGCGATACCGCAAGCCACACGAAGCGATTTCGCTCTTCACGGAAGCGGATGTAGAACAGCAGCGCCACGAGCGAGAACAAGGCTTCCAGCAGGTCGGTGGAAGCAGTGAGGTAGGCGACCGCTTCCGCATGCACTGGGTGCAGCGCGAAGATCGCCGCGGCGCATACGGCGAGCCAGCGGTCATCGAGCAGGCGGATGGCGAGGCGGTACACGAGCACGGTGACGACGAGGTGCAGGGCGAGCGATGTCAGTCGCCACCACGGCAGCACCATGCCGAACGCCATGTGGTTCAACAGCAGCCACGAGGTGTAGATCGGCCGATAGTGGATCGCGCCGGTGTAGCCGTGGGCGTACGGGAAATGAAAGATGTCGGTGCGGAAGATCATCGGCAGGTTTCGCCAGGTGGCGAGCGCCGGATTCATCAGCACGAGCGGAACGTCATCGAGGATGAAATCGTGCGACAGGTCACGCCAGTAAATGGCGGTGGTAACGAGCGCGACCAGCAGGAGTACGCGTTCGGGAGTCCAGAAGGAGGGCCTGCGCATGGTTGTTGCGGTCATTGTGGCGCAGTTAGCGCGGTGAGACAAGCGGGAGCGGCTATTGTGCGGGCGGGGCGGCGAACTCGATGCCGCGCTCGTCGTTGGCTTGGCGGGTCGCGTCGAGATTGAGGTCGGCGAGCGGAACTTTCTGCGCGCGCTGCTCGGAGAAGATCCACAGCGTCTCGCCGACGATGGCGTAGTTGTGGACCTCGGCGCGATGGCCGTCGCGATAGACAAGCACGGTCAAAGGCTGCTCTGGCTGCGGGACGCTGACGGGAGCTGGCGCAGTTAGCGGCTGCGCATTGTCGAGGGGCGGCTGCGCCGGCGGACGGTAGATTCCGACCTGCTGCTGGCGCATCTGTGTGTCGAGACCAACCTGCTCGTCGGCGGAATAGGGATAATACGGCTGCGGGGTGGTGACCACGTAGGTTGGCGACGCGACGTATGGGGCGACTGGTGCGTAATCGTACGAGTCGTAATCGTAAAGCGGAGCCGCGTAGATCGGGTATGCGGCGTACGGATAACCGTAGGAACCGCGGTAGTAGGAACGGACGCGATAACGCGGACGGCTGCCGATGGCTACGCTCCAGCGCGTGCTGTGTCCGAAGGAAACTCCGCCGCCGACGCGGACGCCGCCACGCCGGCCGATGGAAACTCCCGCGCGTCCTCCCGTGGAAAAGGAACGGCGCTGCGCACACACCGGTAGGGCGAGAGCGCTGACGAGAAGCACGGCGATGAAAGTCCGCCGCATGGAGGGATTATACGCTGGGGCGAGGCACGAGGCACGAGGCACTGGGCACGGGGCAAGGGACAAGGAACGAGGGGCGAGGGACACCGGGCACCGGGCGCCACGCAGTGAAGCGGTCGGAATGTTGAACAGCTATCCGGCGGCGGCGGCGTCGGGGAAGGAAGAGATGGCAGCGGTCTCATCGTCAAAGACTTCGAAAAGACTGAGCAAGCCGAGAATCTTGAGTGTCTGGATGACGAGCTTCGAAGGCTGGACCAGTTTGATCGAGCCGCCCTTCTGCTTGAACATCGACTGGTAGCGAATGAGCGCACCGATGCCGCTGGAATCGGCCATGGGCACTTCGGCCATGCTGGCGACGACGGAGGTATGGCCCTCGGCGATGACGCTCTCGAGCGCAGTACGCAACCCTTCGACGGGGTCGCCCAACTTCAACTGGCCGCGCATTCGGATGACGTGCACCTTGCCCTGCTTGCGAACATCGATTTCCACGTTTCCTCCACCGTTCCGCCGATGCTATCAGAAAAACCGTCGAATGGGCGCGGGATGCGGGATTCATTGGCACGATGCCCGGCCATTGTGCTAGAGTCCGCAGCACGTTACGGTAGTTCGGCTGGATTTGCAAGAGGGGCTCCACACCCCGGTGGAGCGACTTGGTCCCAGGTTCCCAAACACGATAAGGAGTCGCTGAATGGCGACACAAAGGCCCGCGCTCCGGGTCTCATTGGGTGCATTTGCCGAGCGGTTGCTGAACGAGCGCGAGGTTGGGCCGCGCGCGCACGTCATCGCCGCCGAAGCATCGGCGCGCCTGGGCGGCATGCCGGTGGTGGTATACGCCTTCGACGCGGCGGCCGAACCGCGCTGGTCCTCGAAAGCCTCGGTGGGAGATGTGAAAGCACCGGCGCAGTGCGAGGCGCTGACGCTGGCAATGGTCGCCGAACAGGCGGAAGCCGTGCTGTTTTCCGGCGCCGAGTTGGTGCGCGAATACTACGCCCATCTCGACGTACGGCGCACGATTGTTTCCCTCGCCTACCTTCCGCTGCTGGACGGCGAGAATCTGCTGGGTGCGGTGGAAGCCGTCAGCATGGACCGCGCACTGGCGCCGGCCGACTTGGATACGCTTCGTGAGATGGCGGAACTGTCGTCGCGCGCGCTGGCATCGGCGCTCTCCTATGAGGTGGAGCGCAACAGTAATTTCGGAACGATCACACGCCTGACCGCCTTCTACGACATCGAGAAGGTATTCCATTCGACGTTGCAGATGGACACCTTGCTGCCCATCATCGCCAGCAAGACCCGCGAGGTCGAGCCTTGCGAGGCGGTGAACGTGTGGATGATCGAGGATGAATCGCTCAGCTTGGTGGTACGCGATGGGAGCGACGAATCGTTGCCGGTCGGGGCGTCGCAGGACGCCGTTGCGGCGCGGGTTTCCGACAGCGGAGAGTCCGTCCTCGTCGTCGATCCCGGGGATGCGTTGCTGGCGGAACGGAATACGGCCGGATCCATTTTGTCGCTGGCTGCCGTGCCCATCATCTACGACGATTCGCTGGTGGGAATGCTGGAGTGCGTGAACAAGCTCGACGGCACGCCGTTCGACGAAGACGACGTGTTCCTGCTGGCAACCATCGCTGAAAGCGCCGGCGGCGCCATGCACAATGCCAGCCTGCTGGAAGCCGAGAAGAAGGTCGAGATCCTCGAAACGCTGGTCGAGATCAGCAACGAGATCACGTCGACGCTGAATCTCGAACGCGTGCTGCAGGTGGTGGTTAATGCGCCGCAGCGCATCATGAGCTACGAACGCGCTGCCGTGGCGCTGGACGAGCGCGGCAAGCTCCAGGTCAAGGCCGTTTCCGGCATGACCGAAATCGTGCACTCCGACGCCAACATGGTGAAGCTGCGCGAAATGCTGGAATTCTGCGCGGTTTCGGATGCGCCCGTCTCCGCGATCGGGCGTCCCGACGCAATTGAGGCGGCGCGCCCCGAGGAGCGCGCGCGCTTCCGCGAATATTTCATTGAAACCGGCATGCGCTCGTGGTTCTCGGTGCCGCTTTTCGATGACCAGGGAAAACTCGGCATCCTGGTATTTGAAAGCGCCGATCCCGACGGCTTCGGCGAAGCGCAGACGGAGTTCATCAAGATCGTCGGCTGGCAGGCGACGGTCGCCGTCCGCAACGCCTCCCTTTACCAGGAAGTGCCGCTGATCGGGGTGCTGGAACCGCTCCTAAAAAAGAAGCAGGATTTCATGCGCCTGGACGCGCGCAGGCGCACGGCGTACATGGTGCTAGCC
>JBOGLI010000418.1:0-3741 GCA_050746165.1 Terriglobales bacterium
GTAGGAAACAACGCTTCTTGGAAGGCCAAATTGCGTCTTTGAGAAAAACAGCGGATTCCATGAGGGATGAGCTGGCGCAGGTACAGGCCTCGGAACGCGAAGCAATTGGCAGCCTCGTTCAATCCCGCGAATTCAATAAAGCGCTGGAACTCCGCGCAGACCTGCAGGAGAAGCTGAAGGCGCTTGGCAGCTTGGAACAAGACCTGAAGGACTTGAAAGAACTCCGATCGAAGATTACAGCCACTGAAAAAAGGCTCGAAGAAACCCGCGAACTTGTCGCGCAGGAAGAAGAAGCCCTCAGAGGCCGCGTGGCGATCTTCAACACGTTCTTCTCTGGACTGTCGAAAGAGCTGTATGGAGAAGAGTACCTGCTTCATTTCGATGAGACTCCCCGTGGCTCCCTTTCGTTCAAGTTGAGCGCGGTCGGAGCGAACGTCGGCGCTGGCAAGAAGACATCTCAAACAGCAGCATTCGATCTCGCATACATCAAGTTCCTGCGGGCGACAGCTATCAACTTTCCGATGTTCGTGTGTCACGATGGAATCGAAAGCATTCACGCGAATCAGATGACAGCTCTCCTGATAGAGGCCAATCAGTTCGACGGGCAGCTAGTTATCGCCACTCTGCGGGACAAGCTACCGGCCATGCCAGACGGTTTCCTCGAGCAACATGTCGTGCTGGAACTCTCACAGAGCGACAAGCTATTTCACATCTAAGATTTCGCCACTGCCGCACGATTGAATAATTTCGGAATGTCCCGGCAGGTGGCCCACTCAAGCCTGGGTTTGGCTTGAGTGGGGCATTCTGGCTTCCAAACATCATCCGCCTTGTTTCGGCCGTGCCATGCATCTAGAACATGCATACACGTATGCGAACCACATTGAACATTGACGACGATCTCCTCCACGAAGCGGCGCGACTCAGCGGCATCGCCGAAAAGACGGCCGTCGTCCGTGCCGGACTCGAAGCCCTGGTTGCCCGCGAGAGCGCCCGGCGATTGGCGGGACTGGGGGGCAGCGAGCCGGGAATCCGAAATATCACTCGGCGCCGGCCACGGTCGCGCAAGACCGGTCGTGCTGCGTCGGTTCGCGCGACCTAGGCAATCGGCCGCGTCGATGAATGCCAGTTCGGCGTGATCACATTGGACCGGCGAAACGGCCGCGTTACGATCGGGTCCGGCGTGACCGGCGGGACGCCGGTGCTACTGTCGGGCGCGGCGTGGCAGGCGAAACGCCCGCGTTACGATCGGGTGTGGCCGGGTTACACCACTGGCGTCACGCTGCGAGACGACGCGCAGGCTTCACCAGCTTCCGAACGGCCGCGAAATACGCGGCTCGTGGCTCGCCCGTTTTCTCCAGTTGTCGCAGGAACAGCGACCGGATAAACCGTTTCGCCACCCGGCCTTCCAGATATGCCTGGTACAGCTCCGTGCCGAGCATCCGCCCCAGCCAGCCGGTGACGAACTCCTGCTTGTCGCCGGTGAAGTGGATTCCTAACCGAATCAGTTCTGGAACACCCCGGTAATTGCGGTGATAGGCCTCGTAATCCTTGTGCAGGACGAGGAAGTCGATCATCTCCATGTATTCGCGGTAGCCGTAGATCGTGCGGCCCTCGATCGCCTCGCGTGGCTGCGTATAAAGCGGAAACAGGTCCGCCTCGCGCACCGGCAGGCGCGCGGGATGCAGCACCTTCGATCCGAAGAACGCCAGCGCCTCGCCCATCACCCGCGAATAGAACGCGTCCTCGGCGGCAGGCGGCGAATCGCCGTCATAACGCCGTAGCAGCGCCCGTTGGCAGGCCCGATGGACAAATCTCGCCGCTTCCTCGGCCGCGCGCTCCACCGCAAAGTCTTTCGCGAAGATCGCGTTCACCGACGCTACGTGACACGCCCCGCGCGCCTGCACCGTCTCCAGGATTTTTTCCGTTTCACCGTCGCTGACGCCCTTCTGCCGCAGTAGGCGTTCCAGCCGCCCGGGCGACGCCCCAAAACAGACCTCCGGCAGCAGGTCAACCAGGTACCGCGCCTGGAACAGGTTCGAGTCGGCGTATTTATCGATGTTGAGGAAACGCAGCAGCGCATCGATCAGGTTGTACACGCTGGGCGCGATGTCTGGCGCCGCATTGCGCAACCGCCGCCAGCGCTCGATGCACAGCCGGTAGCTCTCGTACTTGTCGAGGGGCGTTGAATTAAATACGCAGAGGACTCCGTCGGAGACTTTCACCGCTTCCACATGGTCGCGGTCCTCGCCCGCGGCCTTCCAGTAGAGCGTGTCCACGTTCTGCAGCACGGTGAGCAGCTTCGCCTCCGGCTGCGCCTGCCGCACCAGGGCGGGCAGATGATTGGGCGCAAGGTGCGACTCCCCGAACAGCACCACCACCAGCGCTTCGGGATGGCGGGCGCGGATTTCGGCAATTACGCTGGCCGCGTGGCGGTCGCGCGATCCGATGCGCCGCAGATCGGTGCGCGGCGAACAGTCAAGCCCGTAGATCGCCTTCGCATTGGCGCGCGCCGCGAGCAGCAATTCCCGGTACGGCTCCCAGGCGTATCCCCAATCGAGGTCGTAACGAAGGCGCTCGCGCAGCTCATCCTCGGCAATCGCGTGCACCATCCAGTCGTCCAGAATGCGCTGGTGGCGCGCGAATACCGCCTCCAAGCCCAGAACGATCGGCCGCGATGTCTCGCTCGCCAGTCGCTTCAGCGCCTCGACAATGAACTTCTGCGATGCGGGCAGTGCGTGGTAATCCCCGACCAGCGCCACGTCGTAGGCGGCAATTTCACGGTATATGTCGTCCAGCGGCAGGACCGTTTCGTACGACCGATATGCGTCCGCGAAATCGCGCAGGTAACGGGACCGGCCCTTGTTATCGGTCGCCCGGATCTCGCGTTCCACCTGCGCCAGCGCGTGCAGTTGTGCGGCGCTGCGGCGCAGGCGGAGCGCCGTGCTGGAGCCCATGTTCGTTCCTTGCGGAATCTCGCGCGCGCCCATCGCTTGACTTACCCCGAGCGGATTCCTATTCTCGCGAGTAATAAGTATTAAGTAATAAGCGTATGTTCGACACTTATTACTCAATACTCATTACTTGTTACTCTGGATTAGATGCCGGCTAAGCACAAAGCAGAGTGCCGCAATCTGACGATCGCCGGCACGGGCGCGAGCGGCTCAGAATTCCTGAGGCAACTCCTACGCCTCGCCGAATCCGACGAACGGATCGGGGCGGTGAACCTCATCGTCTCCGACAACTGCCTGCGCGTCATGGCCGAGGAGATCGGAATCAGCGGCCGCGCCAACCTCGTCGAACAAATTGTGGGGAAGGCCTCCCGAAAGATCACGGAACAGAGGAACTCCGACATCGGCGCCAACGTGGCCAGCGGCAGCTACCCGGCCGACGCCATGATCGTAATCCCGTGCTCGGTGGGCACTCTGGGCCGTATCGCGAGCGGCTGGAGCAATGCCCTCATCGAGCGTGCCGCCGACGTCTGCCTTAAGCAGCAGCGCCCGCTCCTGCTCTGCGTGCGCGAGACGCCGCTCAACAAGATCCACATCCGCAACATGTACCGCGCGGCCGACGCCGGCGCCACCATTTTTCCCCTCATGCCGACCTTCTACAACCGCCCCCAGAGCGTCGAGCAGATGGCGCAGGAATTCGCCAACCGCATCCTGGAACACGTCGGCCTGGCGCAACATGACGCCTATCGCTGGAAGGGACAGGGGACAAGGGACAAGGGACAAGGAGCCTGAG
>JBOGLI010000419.1:0-3852 GCA_050746165.1 Terriglobales bacterium
TGGCCGAGCAGTCGAAGGCGGAGACGGTGAAACCCTAGTTTCAGTTTCGAGTTTCAGTTTCAGAAGAAGAGGCTCGGCGGAAACGCCGGGCCTTTTTTCATATCGGGTCATCGGATCATCCGGTCATCGGGTCATCATGAGTACACCCGGAGTTGTTGTCCCGATGACCCAACGCCCCGATCCTTTTTCGCTTGAAACGTGAAACCTGAAACGTGAAACTGTCTCATGCTTGCTCCCTACGCCGCGCGCGCCGACCAGAGCCGCGGCCGGCGTTATCCCGAGGCGCCGCATCCGTATCGCGGTGAGTACCAGCGCGATCGCGACCGCGTCATTCACTCGCGCGCCTTCCGCCGCCTCGAGGACAAGACCCAGGTCTTCACCCGCCGCTACTCCGACCACTTTCGCAACCGGCTGACCCATACCATCGAAGTCGCGCAGATCTCGCGCACGGTTGCCGCCCGCCTCGGACTCGACGTTGATTTGGTGGAAACGCTTGCGTTAGTCCACGATATCGGGCATCCGCCCTTCGGCCATGCCGGGGAAAAAGCCCTCGATACTTGCATGCGCGCGCACGGATCGTACTTCGATCACAACCTGCACGCGCTCCGCATCGTGGAGGATTTCGAGATCCGCTATGCCGCCTTCCGCGGCCTGAACCTGACCTTCGAGGTGCGGGAAGGCATCATCAAACATTCGCACGACTACTCGGCCGCAGAACATCCGGAACTATCCGAGTATCTGCTCGACCAGCGGCCGCCGCTCGAGGCGCAGCTCATCGACCTGACCGACGAAATTGCCTATAACACCGCCGATCTCGACGACGGATTCGAGGCGCACATCCTGCATCTTGACGCGCTACGCGAGGGAAGCACGCTGTTCGCGCGCATGTTCGAGAAAACGGAGCGCCTTTATCCCGACGCGCCCGAAAAATTGAAATTCAACGAGACGCTGAAGCGCGTGGTCGACTCGCTGGTTTCCGACTTGATCGAGAACACCGAACGTCGCATTCAGGGCGCCGATGTCTGGTCAGTCGAAGATGTTCGCACACATCCCGACCGCCTGGCCGCGTTCTCTGACCGGATCGAAGCGGAACGGCAGAAGATCAAGCACCTGCTGTATGAGCAGCTCTATTACAGCGACGCCCTGCGTCCCGAGAAGTCTCAGGCCGAAGACGTCGTGCGCGAGCTGTTCGACTACTGGATGGAGAATCCCGACGCTCTCCCATCAAGCTACGCGGAACAGCGCGAACGCGACCCGTTGCACCGTGTCGTCTGCGACTACATTGCCGGCATGACGGACCGCTTCATCATCGGGCAGTACCACGAGCTATTTGGAAAATCGGACAGGCTGGTGTTCGACTGATGCAGGGATGATTGGCTAGATTATTTGTCCCGCGAAGCTGCGGCGGGGGCGCCACGCAATAACCCGTCGGTACTTAGGTCCTCATCAACATCGGGCCAATGAATCCCATAACCTCCGCCGGAGATCTGCCAATGCGCGCGCTGCTCCGGCGTGGCATTCAACAGGCGCGGATACCAAGCCAGGGGGACAGAGATTGTCCGGCCATCGACCAGCCGCACACTCAACTCATCCTCTGTACAAGAGACTGAGGAGACCCGTTCGTCAGCCATTCTCGCCGAAGTAGCCATGCCATGCCTCCGAGAACTCGTCCCGATGCTCTTGCACGATTCGATGCAGATTGCGCAACTCCCGTGCGCCGAATCCTATGGTGCGCGCGAGAGCCACGGGATTGAGCCAGAATTTTGCCGACATGTCCTCGCGATCGACATGGACATGAGGCGCTTCATTCGGCTCGTGACTGTAAAAATAGAACCTATACGGGCCGGTCTTGAGGACCGTCGGCATCGGCCTCAATTGTAGCAACCGCATCTTCTGCAGTTGGAGAAATTACCGTTGGCGCTCGTCGAAACCGCCAGTGCCGGCGCTGCCGAATCTATTGCCTATTGTCCCGAGGCTTCGCCAGTCGTCGTGCGCGGCGTCTGACCGATCTTATCGAGCTCTTTCTTGAGCGCGAGGCCATCGAGACTGGTGAGCGGAAGACAGAGAAGCAGGCTGATTCTTCGGTCGAGCATGAAGAAGGCATCCCTGAATGCCCGTTCCACTTCCTGCTCGCTGCCGTGGACTGCCGCTGGGTCGGGAACGCCCCAATGCGCCGTGATCGGTTGGCCCGGCCAAATCGGGCAAACTTCCTTGGCAGCGTTATCGCAAACGGTAAATACGAAATCGAGCTTCGGCGCGCTGGGCTGAGCGAATTCTTCCCATGACTTACTCCGAAACCCTGTCGCCGGGATGCGTGCCGCTTCGATTTGCTTGAGCGCTTCCGGCCGCACAGTACCCGACGGGTGGCTCCCCGCGCTGTAGGCGGTAAAGTTCGGACGACCTTTGAAATTCAGGATCGCCTCTGCCATGATCGAACGCGCTGAGTTCCCCGTACAAAGAAATAGAACGTTGTAGTGCCCTTGCATTAGCTTTCCTTCCTACCGCGTGCTGACCGGCTCGGCTGTTATCGATTGAGGAGTTCCAAAATACTTTCGCTGGAAGTAGAGCGAGACGTTGACCAGCGCGATCATCACCGGCACCTCGACCAGCGGCCCAATCACCGCCGCGAACGCCGCGCCCGAGTTGATACCGAAGACCGCCACCGCCACCGCGATTGCCAGTTCGAAGTTGTTGCTCGCCGCCGTGAACGACAGCGTTGCGGTCTTCGAATAATCGGCCCCCAGTTTCCGCCCCATGTAGAACGAGACCAGGAACATCACGACGAAATAAATCAGTAATGGGACTGCGATGCGCAACACGTCCAAGGGCAGGCGGACGATGTACTCGCCCTTCAGTGAAAACATCACGACGATCGTGAACAGCAGCGCAATTAATGTCAGTGGGCTGACGCGCGGAACGAATTTCTGCTCGTACCACTCGCGCCCACGCGCCCGCACCAGTACCGTGCGCGTCAAAAAGCCTGCCAGGCACGGGATTCCGAGGTAAATGAATACGCTCTTCGCGATTTCGGCGATCGACACTTCGACGACGGCGCCGCGCAGCCCGACCTTCGCCGGCAGCACGGTAATGAAGATCCACGCGTACACCGAATAGAAGAACACCTGGAACAGGGAGTTGAAGGCCACCAGCCCTGCCGCATATTCCGTATCGCCCTTCGCCAGCTCATTCCAGACGATCACCATGGCGATGCAGCGCGCCAAGCCAATCATGATCAGCCCGGCCATGTATTCCGGATATCCACGCAGGAACACGATCGCCAGCACGAACATGAGCACTGGTCCGATCACCCAGTTCTGCAGCAGCGACAGTCCGAGCACCCGCTTGTTGAGGAAGACTTCGTGCAAGTTCTCGTACCGCACCTTGGTGAACGGCGGGTACATCATCACGATCAGCCCAACGGCGATCGGCACCGAAGTTGTCCCCACGTTGAAGCGGTTCAGGAAGGGCACGATGCCCGGCACGAGCCATCCGGCGATCACGCCCACGGCCATGGCGCCGAAAATCCAGGCTGTCAGGTAGCGGTCGAGAAAACTCAAGCGCGAAGCGGTGTGCTGTGTCATCAGGGGCGTCCTTCCACGAGCTTTGGAACCGGCGCGGCGCGCAACAGAACGAATTCCTGCGGAGCGCAACGCGCGCGTTTCAGGCGGGAGCGGTCGCGCCGCATCTCGTCGTCTGCGGAAAGCCAGCGCAGAACATCTTGCAAAAGGACGCGTGCGGCGGAATTTGCCGGCACGGCAACGCGATAGTGCATCCACTTGCCCTGACGGCGCGCCGCCACGAGCCCGTTGCGCCGCAGGAATGCCAGGTGGCGGGAGATCGTCGGCTGCGGAA
>JBOGLI010000420.1:0-6737 GCA_050746165.1 Terriglobales bacterium
GTCCAACAGTTCGGCGATGGAATGTCCGACGAATCCGCCCGGCGGCATATAGCGCATGCGAATTTGCACGCGCGTTCCACCGTCGCCGCTCGGCTGAAACTGCACCACGCCCTCGTTCTTAACGGCCGCGCCCGGCCCGCTCCGCCACGCCAGCAGCTCGTTGGGAATGAGGCGGGTGATCTCCGAATCCCAACTTAGGGGCGTGCCCGCCGGACCGATCACCGTCCAGTGATAGTGGGTGTCGTCCATCTTCTTGACTTCGCGCACGTGGTCCATCACGCGCGGCAGCTTGTCTGGATTCACCAGCAGGTCAAAGACGCGCTCCACCGGCGCATGGATCGTCGTCGTTTTCTGGACGGTCACTCCGGGCGCGTCGCGGTCTATGCCCATGCCCTCCAGCGGGCCGACGTTGGTGATGGAGCGGAGCAGCAACCCGGCGCCTGATATACCGATAGCAGTCGCCGCACCGCGGCGCCTGCCGGCGAAGCTCGCAAGACTGGCGAGCAGCAGCCCGATCCCGCTCGCGCCGGCAATTGCCCGCGTCGCCGGTGTCCAGCGATCGCGCAGGATCTCCGGCGTTGGGCGGCGCAACGAGCGGTGCGCCTGCATGGATGGAACATGCTCCGGTGAATCGTGCAACGTGAGCTGGTCGATCACCTCGCGGACGCCGGACATGTACTCCAGCCCCTCGCGAAGTTGCGGCATTTCCGCGGCCAGCACATCGCCGCGCAACATCACTGTTCCGGCGACAACACGCACTTCAATCGCCGAGGGATGCGAGACCAACCGGCCGAGGCGCGAGCGCACACGCTCGCCCAGGACTTCATCCGAAACCCGCGCGGACATGACCAGATCGAGCGCGTTGGCAATGATTCCCTTCGAACGGTGGGAAAGATCGCGCAAGCTGCGCACGACCGCATCGGCTGCCCGATGCGCGTTCCGATGGGCACAGTCCCGCGCCTGCGCTCTGCGGCGGCGTCCACGTTTTGGGTCGGCAAAGAACGCGGCAGTGGCGCCTAAAGCCAATCCGGCGAGCAAGCCGGGCGCCGGGAATTTCGTGCGGACAATGATTGCCGGCATGGTTCCTCCAAGCTCTGCGACGTGCGGGTTAGCGGAAAAACCAGAGGAATGCGGAATGACACAAACAAAGCGGCTGCGGAAGAACCGGGCGCGAGGTGGCACGTTGTCACGCAAGCGCGGTCTGGGCGGGAAGACCGAGGGGCGGTCCGCTGTCGTGGATGGAAACCGCCGATGGTCACCCGCTTTCCTCCGCAGCCGAGCCTGCTTTCACGGTAGCAGCCGGGCTGGGAAAAGTCGGTGATATGCGGCCATAAATTTGTTCTCCTCGAGTCCCAATTCGGGCAGAATTTTTGGCGGGCCACGCTTGTACTTTTTTGGGTGGCCCACCCTAGCCGCTTTTGCTAGGGTGGGTCTTGCGAAATTGGGGGACACAATGGCCGATCCGTTCCACTGTGCGGTCTGCGATCAGGAAGAAGTGAAGTGTGAGTGCGAGAAGTATTGCGGCATGTGCCAGGGCGCGCACGACGTCCGCCTCTGCAAGGACGGCCTCTACTATTGTCTCGAGTGCCGCGAGGCCTGCGACATGCAGGCGCAGTACTCGTGAGTCGTGAGGGATGAGGCTTGAGGCGTGAGGGCGACCAAGACGAAGTTGATTCGCCCTCAAGCCTCACGACTCAAGCCTCACGCCTCCTGCCTTGTGCCTCGTGCCTCGTCGTGTTACGGTAACGGGTTCGCCAACCCCTCAGGTTCGCGCCAGAGTCCCCGGAGAAACGCCGTGTCAGCCACCACCGAAGCCCCGTCCACCCTCCGCAAAACCGCATTGAACGCCGTTCATCGCCAGCTTGGCGCCAAGATGGTGGACTTCAACGGCTGGGACATGCCGGTCGAGTACAAGAGCGGGCTCATCGCTGAACACATCGCGGTGCGCACCGGAGTGGGCATCTTCGACGTCAGCCACATGGGCGACATCCGCATTCACGGCCGCGAAGCGCTCGCCGCCGTCCAGCATGTCTCCATGAACGACGCCACCAAGCTGGCGCACGGACAATGCCAGTACTCGGCGATGCTCTACCCACAAGGGACCTTCGTGGACGACGTGATCGTGCACCGCATGGCCGACGACGATTTCCTCTTCGTCATCAACGCCGGCACGCGGGAAAAGGACATCGACTGGGTGCGGGAAAACACTAAGTCGTTCCAATGCACCGTCGAGCACCTGAGCGACGACTTCACCCAGATCGCCATCCAGGGACCCAAGGCTCAGGAAACCCTACAAAAGCTCACCGACGCCGACCTGTCGAAGGTGAAGTTCTACTGGTTCACGCACGGGACCGTCTGCGGGCTGAAGAACACGCTGATCGCGCGTACCGGCTACACCGCCGAGGACGGTTTCGAAATTTATGTCCCCTCCGATGAGGCGACGAGTACCAGCGTCTGGAACGAAGTCATGAAGGCGGGCAAGGAATTTGGCCTGCTGCCCTGCGGACTGGGCGCGCGCAACACACTGCGGTTGGAAGGAAAGCTGGCGCTCTATGGCCACGAGATTTCCGACACCATCACCGTCTGGGAAGCCGGCCTCGACCGCTGGCTGAAGATGGATAAAGGCGAGTTTATCGGCCGACGGGCGCTGGAGCGGCAAAAGAGTGAAGGCGTGAATCGAACGCTGGTCGGCCTGGAGATGATCGAGCGCGGCATCGCTCGCGACGGCTACAAGGTATGGGACGAATCGGGAAAGGAAATCGGCTACGTCACTAGCGGATCGTACGCTCCGTTCCTGAAGAAGAACATTGCGCTGGCCTACGTGCCGCCATCGATGTCGCAGCTGGATACGGTGGTGCAGGTCGAAATTCGCGGCCAGGGCGTAAAGGCCAAGGTAGTGCCGACGCCGTTTTATAAAAGACCGCCGAAGAAGAAAGCGGAATAGCGATTTGTAATTGGTAATTTGTAATTTGCAAAGTCGGCCTCTGCGCCTGCATCCTTACTTTACAAATTACAAATTACAAATTTCACATCCGGAGCAAGTAATGGCATATCCCGCGGATTACAAGTACACGAAAGAACACGAGTGGGTGAAGGTCGAGGGCGACACCGGCACGATCGGCATCACCGACTACGCCCAGAATTCGCTCGGCGACATCGTCTTCGTCGAGCTGCCGAAAATCGGCGCCTCCATCGAGAAGGGCAAGACCTTCGGCTCGGTCGAATCGGTCAAGGCCGTATCCGACATCTACTCCCCGGTCTCGGGAACAGTGACGGCGGTCAACGAAGAGCTGACCAAGTCGCCGGAAAAGATCAACACCGACGCTCACGGATCCTGGATCGTCAAGGTAAAGCTGGCCAACGCCAGCGACTCCAGCGGCCTGATGTCCGCCGCCGATTACGAGAAGTTCATCGCCGAAGAGGGCGCGCACTAACCGGTCCGACAGCGTTCCTTCATGGGCTGTTATGAAGCAGGTCAGCATTACCGAAGCCAAGGCGCACTTTTCCAAGCTGGTGGACGAAGCTGCGAAAGGCGAGCCGTTCATCATCGCGAAGAACGGCAAACCGGTTGCGAAGGTGGTGGCCATCGACGCTCCGGCCACGCGTAAGGTACGGCGAATCGGCTTCATGAAAGGGCAGTTCTCCGTCCCCGAGGACTTCGACACCATGGTCCAGAAGGAAATCGAAGATATGTTCGAGCGGCGCAAGTGAAACTGCTCCTCTACTGATATTTCCAAATCAACAATCTCAAATCACTGAATCACCAATCCCCCTGCTCTCCTGATAAAATCAAAGGTTCTTCTCCTGACATTCCCATGCGCTATTTGCCTAAATCTCCTGAAGACCGCGAGCGGATGCTGCGTGAAATCGGCATCGGTTCCGTGGACGACCTGTTTGCGCCCATCCCTGCCGAATACCGGCTGAACCGTGACCTCGACATCGCGCCCTCCATGGCCGAGAGCGACATCCTCGACTGGTTCAAGCAGCGCGCCGCCGAAAACGCGACCGGCTATACCAGCTTTCTCGGCGCGGGCGCTTATCACCATTACCGGCCGGTGGTTGTTGATTCACTCATCTCGCGCGGCGAGTGGTTCACGGCGTACACGCCCTATCAGCCCGAGATCGCGCAGGGCACGCTCCAAGCCATCTTTGAGTTCCAGACCATGATCTGCGAGCTCACCGGCATGGAAGTCGCCAACGCGTCGATGTATGACGGCTCGACCGCCGCCACCGAGGCAGCCATGATGTCCGCCCGGCTCACCGGTCGCGACGGCGTCGTAGTGGCGCGCAGCGTGCATCCCGAGTATCGCGAAGTGCTAGCCAGCTACGCGAAGAATCAGGGCATGCCGGTGACCGAAATCGCGTTTGGCGAGAACGGCCGGGTTGAGGCCGCAGCGCTCGAAAAGGCCGTTACCGACCAGACCGCCTGCGTGCTGATCCAGTCGCCGAATTTCTTCGGCACGATCGAAGATGTCGCGCGCATCGCGGAAATCGCGCACGCAAAGGGCGCGCTGCTCGTCGTCGCCATTGCGGAAGCGGTTTCGCTCGGCATCGTAAAACCGCCGGCCGAGGCCGACATTGTCGCCATGGAGGCGCAATCGTTCGGCATCGCGCCCAGCTTCGGAGGGCCGTACGCGGGCGTGATCGCGACCAAAGAGAAGTTCGTCCGCCAGATGCCCGGACGCCTCGTCGGCCAGACCACCGACAAACAGGGACGCCGCGGATTTGTGCTCACGCTCTCCACGCGCGAGCAGCACATCCGCCGCGAGAAGGCGACCTCGAACATCTGCACCAACCAGGCGCTGGTGGCGACCATGGCCACTATCTTCATGAGCGTCTATGGGCGCGAGGGATTGAAGGAACTGGCGAAGCACAACCTGGCGAAGGCTGCCTACGCGGCGACGAAATTCGGCGAACGCGCGACCGTGCTCTTCGATGGCGCCCCGCGCTTCCATGAATTTGTGGTGCAGAGCGAGGCCGAACCTACCGACATTCGCGACCGCCTGCTGGGCAAGAAAATCGTTGCCGGGCTGCCGCTGAAGAAGTGGTATCCGGAGTTGGGCAAAGCTTCCCTATGGTGCTGCACCGAGATCACTTCGCGCGTGGCCATCGACGAGGCGGCGGACGCAATCGGCTCCTCGGCCGGCAAGAAGAAGAAAGAAGACAAGACCGCGGCGGAGGTGACCCGATGAGCGAGATCAAGGCAGCGCGCACGCAAGTCAATCGCAACGAGCCGCTCATCTTCGAGCGCACCTCGCCCGGCAAGAAGGGCTACAAGCTCGCGGAACTCGACGTCCCCGACGTCGATACCGCGGAACTTCTCGGCGACGCCGAGCGCGCCGACCTCGGCAACATGCCCGAAGTCAGCGAGATCGAAATCATTCGCCACTTCACACGGATGTCGACGTGGAACTACGCGGTCGATACCGGCATGTACCCGCTGGGATCCTGCACGATGAAGTACAACCCGCGCATCAATGAAGTCGTGTCGCGGCTGGAGGGCATCGCGCACGCGCATCCCTACCAGCCGGAGCGCGTTTCCCAAGGCGCGCTGCGCATCATGCAGGCGCTGCGCAAGTGCCTGCTCGACATTTGCGGCATGGATGCGATCACGCTCCAGCCCGCTGCCGGCGCCCACGGCGAACTCACCGGCATTCTCATGGCGCGCGCCTACCTGCAGTCGAAGGGAAATCCGCGCAAACGAATTCTCATTCCCGACTCGGCGCACGGCACGAATCCGGCCACGGCGGCAATCGCCGGATACGAAGTCGAGAATCTGAAATCGAATGCCGCCGGCATGGTGGACATCGCGTCGTTGCAGGCGCAGATGAACGAAGACATCGCCGCGCTCATGCTGACCAACCCGAATACGCTCGGCGTCTTCGAGCAGGAGATCAACAAGATCGCCGACATCGTTCACGCCAAGGGCGGAATCGTGTACATGGACGGCGCCAACATGAACGCTCTCGTTGGCAAAGTACGCCCCGGCGATTTCGGTGTCGATGTCATGCACCTGAACCTGCACAAGACGTTCTCCACCCCGCGCGACGGCGAAGCTAGGCGGCGGCCCGGGTTCTGGTCCGGTGGCGGTAAAGAAAATTCTCGAACCGTTCCTGCCACTGCCGGTGGTAGTGCAAAAGAACGATGGATCTCTGGGCTTCGACTACGACCGCCCGCAGTCCATCGGACGCGTACGCGCCTTCTACGGCAACTTCGGCATGTTTGTTCGCGCCCTCGCCTACATCATGGCTAACGGCTGCGACGGCCTGAAGCAGACAACCGAAGACGCAGTCCTCAACGCCAACTACATCCGCAAGAAACTCGAAGGCGTGTACGACCTGCCCTACAAAACTCCCTCCATGCACGAGGTCGTCTTCAGCGACCGGCTGCAAACGTCGAAGGGCGTGAAGACCGGAGATATCGCGAAGCGGCTCATCGATTACGGTTTCAACCCTTATACGGTGAGCTTTCCGCTGATCGTGCACGGCGCGCTCATGATCGAACCAACCGAGAGCGAGTCGATGGAGGAGATGGACCTGTTCATCGACGCCATGAAGTCGGTCGCCGAAGAGTGCGAGTCGAACCCAGAGATGGTCAACGCCGCGCCACACACGACGCGCGTCTCGCGCATGGACGAAGTGAAAGCCGCCCGGAATCCGGTCTTGCGATGGAAACCCACCCAGGAGTAGCCACAGAGGACAGGGAGGACACAGAGGAGAAAAGGTCATGAAGATCAA
>JBOGLI010000421.1:0-3199 GCA_050746165.1 Terriglobales bacterium
CGTTGATGTGCAGCAGCATTCCGGGCATGTTGCGGTGGACGTGCGTCAGGCGGTGCGTGCCGGGCGCGACCTCCAGATGGCATTGCGGGAAATTCACGCTCATCAGGGTATTGCCGGTCGCGGCATAATCGATCAGCCGTGAGCTCACGAACCGCCCGATGTGCTCCTGCGCCTGCTCGGTGCTGCCGCCGATGTGCGGCGTCAGGATCACGTTCGTCAGCCCCTTGAGCGGCGTTTCGAAGGCGCCGTTCGATTCCGGTTCCTCGGGGTAAACATCCATGGCCGCACCTGCCAGCTTGCCCGATTTCAGCGCCGATGCCAGCGCCGCATGGTCGACGACCGACCCGCGCGCCAGGTTCAGGAAGAGCGCGCCGTCTTTCATCTGCTGGAACTGCTTCTCGCCGAAGAGGTCCTGGTTCTGCTTGCGGCCGTCGACGTGAATCGTCACCACATCGGCCGTGGCCAGCAGGTCGTGCAGGGAAACGCGCTTGGCATTGCCGCGGGCCAGCACTTCCGTCACGTCGTGAAAGATGACGCGCATACCGAGCGCCTCGGCGAGGTCCGAAAGCTGTGAACCGATCTTGCCGTAGCCGATGATGCCGAGCGTCAGGCCGCGGACTTCGTGGCAGCCCTGCGACGTCTTCTTCCACTTGCCGGAGTGCAGGTCGGTGCTGGAGACAAATACGCGACGCGCGAGCATGATGATCTCGCCCAGCGCCAACTCGGCTACCGAGCGGCTGTTGCTGTGCGGGTCGTTGAAGACGGCGATGCCGCGCTCGCCGCACGCGGCGCGGTCGATGCGGTCCACGCCGATGCAGAAAGCGCCGATGGCCACCAGGTCGGTGGCGTGATCGATCACAGCTCGCGTAATCGGCGTCTTCGAACGCACCCCGAGGAGCGAGACTCCCTTGATTCGTTCGGCCAGCGCTGCTTCGTCCAGGGCGCCGGGAACGGATTCGACCGTGTATCCGCGGTCGGCGAATTGTTCGGCGGCGACACCGCTGATGTTCTCCAGCAATAGGGCCTTCACGAAACCTCCAGAAACCTGACTCATGGCTCTTGGCTTTTGTCTTATGGTCCATAAGCCATCTTTCGAGTTTACTTCGTAACCCCAAAGATCGCGGTAACCGCCGGCTTCGGTTGTGGAAATCCTGTGGACACGTGACACAATTATCCACAGCGGCAGCCCGGCAAGCATGCGAAAGTAGATCAACCCTATGGCTGAGATCCGACCCTTCCGCGCGCTGCGTTACGACCCTGCAAAAGTGAACCTGCAGGACGTCGTGACTCAGCCCTACGACAAGATCACCCCGGCGATGCAGCAGGGCTATCTTGATCGCAACCCGGCCAACTTCATCCGTTTTGAACTGCCCCCGCCGGGAAATGACCCGTACGAGGGCGCGCGCGAATTTCTCGCCCAGGCACGCCAATCGGGGCTGGTCCGCCTGGAAGATCGGCCCGCGATTTACGTGTACGACCAGTGGTTCCAACCGCCCGTGCATTCGGACCAATCCTTTACGCGGCGGGCGATCATTGCGCTCGGCCGCTTGTATGACTATTCGGATGGCGTGATCTTCCGTCACGAGCAGACTCTGACCGCACCCAAACGCGATCGCGAGCAATTGCTGAAGACCACGCGCGTGCAGTCGGGCTTGTTGTTCATGATGTACGACGACCCGGCGCACACCATTGAGTCGCTTCAGCCGGGCGCCGACGTCGCCGAATTTGTGGACGACCTCGGGATTCGGCAGCGTCTGTGGGTGATCACCGATCCAGACGCGATCGCGAAAGTGCAGCGTGTTATCGGCCCGCTGCCGCTCTTCATCGCCGATGGCCATCACCGCTATGAGACCGCGCTCTCCCTGCGCCGCAGCGGCGACGGCCGCCATGCCGAAGATTTCGCCATGATGGCGCTGGTGAATCTGCGCTCCGAGGGCCTGATGGTGTTGCCGACGCACCGGACGATCTTCGGTCTCGATCCGCAGCGCTTCGCCGAGGGAATGAAGCGACTGGTCGCCGATATGCGCGCTACCCGGATCGATGCCGCGCCCGCTCCTACCGCCGACGTTCCGCGCTCACGATTCATCTTTTCCTTTGCTACCGCCGACGGGGAAGCATGGAAGGTGGACCTTCCGCGCGACGACGTCCGCCAGCGACTTCCGGGCCGTCCCTGCGAACTGAACGTAGAGGCGCTGCATTCCATGTTCGACCAGTACTTCGGCATCTCGGCCGCCGATGCCGCAGCGGAGACAAACATCCGCTACTTCCGCCATCCGCAGGATGCCCTGCGCGATCTAGCTTCGGGTGCGCAGGTGGCGTTCTTCCTCCGTCCCTTGACTCTGCAATCCGTTCGCGACCGCAGCATCCGGGGGGAACTGCTACCTCAGAAATCGACTGACTTCTATCCCAAGATGAACAGCGGGCTAACGCTATATTCGTGGGACGAATCTTTTGAACCCACCCTGGCAACACCGGCTAGGGTGGGTCACCCACCGCAAGGAGCCGCCCGCTGATGCGCAAGGTCCGCCTGTTCACGCCGGGTCCGACGCCGCTCCTGCCGGCCGCGGCGCACGCCATGGCCGCCGCCGACCTGCACCACCGCACGCCCGAGTTCCGCGCCATTTTTCAACGCGTCCGCGAAGGCCTGCAGCAGTTCATGGGCACGCGCAACGAGGTTCTCGTCCTGACCGCATCGGGCACCGGTGCGATGGAAGCCGCGGTGTCGAACCTGGTAAATGCCGGCGATCCGGTCGCGGTGATCTCGGCAGGGAAGTTTGGCGAGCGCTGGGTGGAGTTGTGCCGCGCCTTCGGCTGCGATGTCCGCGTGCTCTCGGCCGAATACGGCAAGACCCTCTCGCGCGCGGAATTACAGCGCGCGCTCGGGCCTGACCTGCGCGCGGTCTTCATGCAGGCGACAGAAAGCTCAACCGGCGTCCGTCACGATGTTGACGCGGTTGCCGATGCACTCGCCGGGCGCGACACGCTGCTCGTCGTCGATGCGATTACCGGCCTCGGTACCACCGATCTTGCCGTGGACGGCAAGATCGACGTGCTGATCGGCGGCTCACAGAAGGCCTTGATGTGTCCGCCGGGGCTGGCGTTCTGTTCGGTCAGCGAACGGGCGTGGCAGCGCATGGACGCATGCAGCCAGCCGCGCTATTACTTCTACTTGTGCCGGGAGCGGAAAGCGCAGTCGAAA
>JBOGLI010000422.1:0-4705 GCA_050746165.1 Terriglobales bacterium
TTACATAGCTCAGCGCAGCACCCACATACACGCGGCCGATGCCCAGCTCACGCACTGCGAAATACGTGCATACCACTGCGAGGCAAAACAGAATCACCGCAGTCGCCAGAAACAATAATCGGCGCGAGAGGAAATATTGCTTGAAAGCCAGTTGTGCCGCGACCGTGGCCAGGATCGTGATCGTGAGGAAGATCCACCCGTTCATGCCAGCGATTCATCCTGGCCGGACCGCGACGGACGCAGCAATAGAACGACGCCCAGCGTGACGAGGCAGGCGCCGAGGGCCTGCGCGAGGGAAACGGGTTCCCCGTACGCGGCGGCGATCACTACCAGGCAGGGGAAGAACAGCGCGGTTGCGGGATAGGCGATGCTCACGGGATAGCGCTTGTGCATTGCACCCCAGACCAGGAAGCGGCCGAAGCTCAACACCGTGACCGTCGCGAGAACAAGCGTAACCAGTCCGGCTTGCTCGGCGGTGTGGCCCGATGCGTATTTGATGAGCGCTGCGTTCACCAATTGCAGGATGATGTTCAGTGCTACCAGCCCCAGCAGCAGCCAGGTGCGCGCTGGGCTCTGCATGTTCGTCGGCTGCTTGGCGTCGCGATGCATGGATAGGGCGTCCCTGGCTCGTTCAGGCGCCGTCGCCGAAGAGTTCTTCGGCCTTCTCGTAGAACGCATCGATATTCTGGGCTTCGGCAGCGTTGAATTCGCCGAAGTTCAGGCCGGTGATGGCCTCGACTTGCAGCACCAGATCCATGGCATCCAGCGAATCGAGGCCGACGTGCGAGAAGTCCTCGTCGTTGGCGATATCGACGTGTTCGATGTCCTTCACGCGCTTGATGGCTTCGATGACGGCGTTGCGGAATTCGTCTTTGCTGATCATTTCACCTCCGGAGAATGTGTTGCTTCGAGAATCATCGTCGCCCAGGACAGGCCCACGCCGAAGCCGCTCATCAGGATGCGCGCGGGCCGGGTTTCCAGACGTGGTTGCAACATCAGTGGCAGGGATGAGGAAACCGTGTTGCCTACCTGGGCTGCTTCAAATGGCACCTTGGCCTGCGGCAGTCCCATCTTCTTTGCCAGATTTTCCACGATGAAGCGGCTGCCCTGGTGGAACAGGAACACGTCGATGTCGTCGTAAGACAGCGACTCGCGTTGCAGATAGCGGTTGATCTGGTCCGGCACCACCGTCATGCTGAACTTGAACACATTGCTGCCCAGCATGGTCAGTTTGCCGTCGGGCCGGGATACGGCGATGGAGTGTCCAAGCGAACCGTCCGTGGCGAACATCGCGGGCCGGCAACCGTAGACGGGATCGTCTCCCAGCCAGGTCACCGTGGCGGCATCGCCGAACAGCAACTCGGTGTCCCAATCATTCGGATCGATGATGCGTGAATAGGGATCGGCCGTAAACAGCAATCCGCAGCGGAGATCGTTCGCGCGCATGAACGAATCGATTACCGACAGGCCGTAAACATAGCCCGAGCAGCCCAGCGAAATATCGAAGCAGGCGACGTCGTACTTCAACCCAAGCTTCTTGTGGACAATGGCCGAGGTGTGTGGCAGCCCGCTGGCATCTGGGTTTTGCGTGCAAACGATCAGGCAATCGACATCGTCGCAGCGAATCCCGGAGTTCTGCTGCAGATCGGCGAACGCCGCGACGCACATGTCCGAAGTCTCCATGCCGGCAGGCAGTCTCGCCACGGATTCGAATCCGATCTTGTCGCTGATGAAGCCCTTGTCCTTGCCGGCCTGCTCGCTGCGCGCGAGATTCGAAACCTGATCGGGAGCGATGTAGCGACCGATGCCCTTGATGCCGATCATCACCAGACCCCGAAAAAGATCTGGCCCACGGGCTTGCCGCCTTCGCTGATGTCGCCCTGGAAGAAGGCGCCGATGTCCCGGGCGTAGTGGATTTCCATGGTGTCAACGGGACAGTGCTCCAGGCGGATGCGGACAAAGACGTATTTGCGTTCAAGGCCCGCGTAAACCGTTTGCAGGAGGTGCTTGAACCCCGCGACGAGGGCTTCAATGCGGGTGAAGCTGGGCGTTTCAGCCGGGATCCTCGCCATGCGGCCGTCGATCTCGATCATCTTGACCAGGGCGTCCTCGTCATAGGGCACGCGTTCGGTCATGGACTCATCGCGTTCGACGATGCAAAGCTTGCCGCGGTTATCGCTCCATTCCGCAACCAATCCGGCTGAAGCCACGGTTTCGTCGGTGTAGCTGACCTGCTGCAAGGTCCTGCGGTGGAATTTCAAGTCAATATTCGCGACGTCCTCGCCGCGCACACCGAGCAGATCATCGAACACCGAAGTGCTGTGGAGGTAATTGCGGCCGCCGCGGAACTGGAAGGTGCGATCGAGTTTCATGGGCCGGCCTCTTTCAGGTAATTGCGCAGGGTACGCGCGTGGTCGATCGCGAAGTTGCCGGAGACGCTCGCGCCTGCGGGCACGTCGCGAACCACTACCGCGCCGAGCCGCACGCGCGCGCCTTCGCCGACGCGGATCGCATTGGAAACGGTCGCCGAGGCGCCAACCCTCGCCCGCGCGCCGATTTGGGCGCGGCCGGCTATCACGCCATGGCTGGACACGGTTGCACCGTCGCCGATCTCTGCATCGTGGCCGACGTTCACCATGACGCCGATATGCGTTCCTTTCCCGATCAAGGTGGCCTCTCGTCTGATGGCGGAACGCATTACCACGGCGCCTGCGTGGACGTACGCGCCTTCACCGATCTCGACGCCGCCGAAATGCGGCATGTGCAGGCGGCGTCCGCGGATCGTTTTTGCATACAGGCCATCGCATCCGATGATGGCGCCTGCGTCGATGCGGACATCCTGGCGCACCACCGCAGGGCCGCTGATCACCACGCGCGGGCCTATTCTCGCGCCCGCCTCGATCCGCACACGACCGCGCACGACCGCACTCGCGTCGATCATCGCCGAATCGTGGATGTCCAGGACGTCTTCTTCCGCGTCGGGAAGTTGTTCCGCGTGCAGATGCAGATAAAGTTCCTCGGCGCACCCGCAGACGATAAGCGTTTTGTCCGATAGTTCCTCTGCTCCGGCAACCGCCGGCGGTGCAATGATCGCGCGCGCGCAGGAATTGTCTTTCGCCTGCGCGAAGTAATCGCGATTCATCGCCAGGCAAATCACACCCGGCTGTCGGGTCCTTGCAAACCCGGTCTGGCGGACGGTACCCAAGGGCGCTTCATTGCGCAGCTCGGCCACTTCGAATTCGTCCGCGACGTCTCCCAGCAGCGTCCGCAGATCCTTCGACCAGCCGTGGGCAGGTGCGGAAGCCGGAACCGCGCTCATTCGCGAGGACCTCCCTCTAGCCGGCGACGCACCACGTACAGAGGTTGACCACGGCTTTCGCCGATGATGCGCACCAGGTACTCGCCGGCGATTCCCACCGAAAGCAGACCCAGCCCTGCATAGAAATTCACCGCAAGAAACAGGCTGGTCCAGCCCGGAACCCCGCCGCCGCGAATCAGGTGGGCGATCGCGTAAATGCCGCCCACTGCAAAGCTCAGCAGGGAAATGCAGACGCCGGTAATGGAAATGATCTGCAGCTGCAGCGAGCTGAAACTCAGGATATTGTCGAGCGTGGTGCGCACCAGTCTGGCGAGGCTGTAGTTGGATTGCCCGTGTTTGCGCGCATCGTGCCGGACGACCACGTTCTCGATGCGCCGCGTGCTGCTCAGGATCAGCGGGCCGATCACCGGGTAACGCGTGTGATTGGCGAGCAGGGCGCCCACCAGTTCGCGCCGCAGGCAGCGGAACGACGACATCACCAGGCCTGGCGGCTTGCGGAAGATCCAAGTATTGATCATGCGCAGCAACCAGCTGCCGAGATTGCGCCCCCCGGAATGTTGTTTCCTTTCGTAGGCGCCGAACACGGCGTCCAGTTGCGGATTGTCACGCAGATGTTCGTAAAGCTTGCCGATCTCCTCCGGCGGGTGCTGGAGATCGTCATCCATGGTGATGACGTAGCGCCCGCTGGCTTGCGCTAATCCGCACATCAGCGCGCGAAATTGCCCCGTGTTGAACATCAGTTCGATGTAGCGTAGCCGTGGATACGTCGGCAGCTCGCGCTGCACGGCGAGCGCAAGGCCATCGGGCGAACAGTCGTCGACCAGGATGATCTCGGACGCAACGCCAAGCGTGTTCAGCGCTGCATCCAGACGCGACAGCAACTCCGGCAGCGCCTCCGCGCCGCCATAGCATGGGATCACTATGGAAATTTCCGGCACATCCGATGTATCGTCGCCATCAGGATTGCCATGCCAGTGCGGGTTGATCACGAGCGTCTGTCCATCGCCTTGATACCCCTTGATCATGCCGTCTTCACCGCGGCCACCAACCGTGTGCCGCCGATCGGAAAACGGATCCCGCCGCGGATCAGCCGCGATTCGAGACGCAACACATGATAAAGGGCGCCGTTGACGACCGCACCGGGCGTGAATTCGCTGTCGAGCCCGGCGCCGGCGGCAGGTTTGCGTTTGCGCCAGCGGGAGAGTGCAAGTAGTGGCAGCAGCAGGCTGACGAAAGAGCTGGAAAATACGATCGAGAAGCCATTGGAGCGGAGTTTTTCGGTCAGCTCATGACGCCGGTAGCGGCGTACGTGGCAGGCGCTCTCGTCCTGGGCGCTCCACAGACCGGGGTGCTGCGGAACAGTGAAGATCGCGCCGCCTCCCGGCT
>JBOGLI010000423.1:0-4289 GCA_050746165.1 Terriglobales bacterium
CCCACCCTGGCAAAAGAAGCTAGGGTGGGCCACCCAGGCAAGATCGGCTGGGACCCAAAGTCCTCGCCCGCGCAGGGCGGCCCGTCGCGCGCATCGGCGTGGATGAAGTTGAGCCATAGCCTGAGCGCGAAGCTGATCTCTCTGCTGGTTGCAGCGATGGTGGTCATCTTCGCCTTGTTTGGGTATTCCAACATCCGGCTGCACCGGCAGGACCTGGAAGCCGCCACGCTGCTTTCGGCGGAGCGCGCCAGCGACATTATCAAGCGGACGGCGACCTTCGACATGATGCGCAACGATCGCGACGCACTTTACCAGACCATCGGGACCGTCGCCAGCGAGCCGGGGATCGTCCGCGTCCGCATCTACGACCAGGAAGGCACGATCCGATACTCCAGCGATGCGAGCGAGATCGATCATTCCGTCAATAAGTCAGCCGAGGCCTGTTACGCGTGCCATGCGCAATCGCAGCCGCTGGCGCGGCTGAACCGGCCCGACCGCTTCCGGATCTTCCGGCAGAACGGCTCGGGACGGGTGCTGGCCATTATCACGCCCATCGAGAACGAACCGCGCTGCTCGAACGCTGCGTGCCACGCGCACCCGGCGAGCCAGCAAATACTGGGCGTGCTCGACACGCACCTCTCATTGGCGCGGGCCGATGCGGCACGGGCGGCAAGCACGCGTCAGATGTCGATCTACACATTCCTCGCCGTGCTGATCATTGCTGTGGTTTGCGCCGTGTTCGTGATGCGCGTCGTCGGACGGCCAATCCTGGCGCTGAAGCGCGGCACGGAAGAGCTGACGCAGGGCGATCTCGGATACCAGATCCACGTCGATTCCAACGATGAATTGGGCGAACTGGCGGACTCATTCAACGTGATGAGCCTGCGCCTGCGGGCGGCGCACGAGGAGATCACCAGTTGGGCGCGCACGCTGGAGACCCGCGTCGATGAAAAGAGCAAGGAACTGCAGCGCGCGCATGACCACGTGGTGCACGTCGAGAAGATGGCTTCGATCGGCAAGATGGCCGCGGTGGTGGCGCACGAGATCAACAACCCGCTCTCCGGAATCCTGACCTATTCCAAGCTGCTGCAGAAATGGGTGCAGAAGGTCCATGGCGACGACGAGAAGCGGAAGGAGATCGGCGAGTGCCTGACGCTGATCGAGAGCGAGAGCAAGCGCTGCGGCGACCTGGTGAAGAACCTGCTGACATTCTCTCGTAGCGCCCCCATGAACCTGGCGTGGACGAACGTCAACCAGATCGTGGACCGCTGCGTGCGCCTCGTCCATCACCAGCTCGACATCGGGAGCGTGCAGTTGCAATGCGACCTGGCCGATGAAGTCCCGATAATGCACTGCGACCCGGCGCAAATCGAACAAGTCCTGCTGGCACTAGTGATGAACGCCCTGGACGCCATGCCGCGCGGGGGCAACCTGCTGGTCCGCACGCGTTCCCTGCCCCAGAGCCGGCAAGTGGAGTTGCAGGTGCGTGACGACGGCATGGGGATTCCGCCGGACCTGCTGCCGCGGCTATTCGAGCCGTTCCTGACGACGAAGGAAACGGGCAAGGGCGTTGGGCTGGGTTTGGCCATCAGCAAGACCATTATTGAGCGCCACGGGGGACAGATCGAGGTCGAGTCGCAGCCCGGCCGGGGGACAACGTTCTACGTCTTCCTGCCGGTGGACGCGAGCGTGAAGGAAGTAGTTAGTAGTCAGGAGTTAGGAGTTAGGAGTGAGGCCGCCGCTAACTCCTAACTCCTACCTACTAACTCCAGGAGTTGATTCGTGAACGAAAAAGGCAGACTTCTCATCGTGGACGACGAGTTCAGCGTCCGCGACTCTTTGGGCAAGTGGTTCCGCGAGGACGGGTACGAGGTCGGCACCGCAGAGGGAGCCAATGAAGCGCTATCCCTGCTGGCCGAGTCGAAGTACGACCTCGCGCTGGTCGACATCAAGATGCGCGGGACGGACGGCATCGAATTGCAGCGGCGCTTCCGCGAAGTCGATGCGGAGATGCTGGTCATTATCATGACCGGGTATGCGTCGGTGGAAACCGCGGTCGCCGCGCTGAAGAATGGCGCCTACGACTACGTCAACAAGCCGCTCGACCCTGACGAGATTGCCCATACGGTCGAGAAGGCGCTCTCGCACCGGCGGACGCAGCAGGAGAACGTGCGGCTGAAGGCGACCGTCAGCGAGATGACTCATCCCGACCTGGTCGGCCAGTCGAAGGCAATGCAGAAGGTGTTCGAGGCGGTCGAGACCGTGGCGCCGACGGATGCCACCGTCCTCATCAATGGAGAAAGCGGCACTGGGAAAGAACTGGTCGCGCGCGCGATCCACGCCAATAGCCCGCGGCGCTTTCATCCGCTGGTCACGATCCACTGCGGCGCGCTGACGGAAACGCTGCTGGAGAGCGAGTTGTTCGGCCACGAAAAGGGCGCGTTCACCGGGGCGCAGTATCGCAAGAAGGGCAAGTTCGAGTTGGCCGAGGGCGGCACGGTCTTCCTCGACGAGATCGGCGACATCTCGCTCAAGACCCAAACCGACCTGCTCCGCGTATTGCAGGAGCGCGAGATCGTGCGCGTTGGCGGCAACCAGACCATCAAGGTAGATTTCCGCTGCGTTGCCGCCACCAACAAGGACCTGGAGAAGCTGATCGAAGAGGGCCACTTCCGTCCCGACCTTTTCTACCGGCTCAACGTCTTCCGCATCGACCTGCCGCCGATGCGCGAGCGCCGCGACGACATCCCGCTGCTGGTGAACCATTTCATCGACAAGTTCTCGCAGCAGATGAACAAGCGCATTACGCGAGTGGCGCCGGCGGCCATGTTTGCGCTGCAGCAGTATCCGTGGCCGGGGAACGTACGCGAACTGGAGAACGCGGTGGAGCGCGCGATGGTGGTGGCCGTCGAACCCGAGCTGCGCGAACAGGATTTCATCCTCAAACCGCGCAACGGCGATAAAGCGGAAGGCAAGACGCTCGACGACATCGAAAAGTGTCACATCCTGCGGGTGCTCGACGAATGCGGCGGCAACCAGACGCGCGCCGCCGAGGTACTCGATATCGACCGCGTCACGCTCCACAACAAGCTGAAAAAGTACGGGTGGAGCAAGAGCGCACAGGCCGTCGCCGGTAACGGACACCCATGAATCTGCTGCAACTCGTACGCGTGGGCGAATGCGATCCGCGCACGCTCGACCGCGTCGGGCCGGCGTTGTCGCAGCGCATGGGTGTTCCCTGGGACGTGCTCCCGAGCGTAATCGACGTCGATTTCGCGCTGCACGCGGAGCGACAGCAATATCACTCCACCGAAATACTCGGGCGCATGAAATCGCTGCACGGACCCCACACGTGGCGAATGCTGGGCATCACGGACCTTGATCTGTACATTCCGATTCTGACATTTGTTTTCGGCGAGGCGGAGATGGGCGGGAGGGTCGCCATCGTTTCCACGCAGCGGCTTCGACAGGAATTCTACGGCCTGCCCGCTGATGAGGAGGCGTTTCATGAGCGCGTCCTGAAAGAAGCGTTGCACGAGCTCGGCCACACGCTCGACCTGCGCCACTGTGACGACTACCGGTGCGCGATGGCCGCGTCGCATGCGGTGGAATGGATCGATTTGAAGGGGGCAAATCTGTGCAGTGCATGCATGGAAAAGATTGCGCCTGCGCCAAAAAAACGGCTCTGGCCGTTCTAATCCGCGGCGGTAGAGCCGCCCGAAATCACGCTCCCCCGTGCCCCGCATCACTGCATTCGGCCCGCAAGAGCGCACACTGGACTGTGACAACAATCGGCCATGACTGAAGCTATTCCAGCGCGTTCCGACACGGACATCCGCCGCCACATCGGCGCAGTCGCCGCCGCGTTGCTGCTGGTCGTGTTGGGCGTCGCGTACCTGCTGGCCCCGATCGAGTGGACCTCGGGCGCGAAGCTGGCGCTGTGGACGCTGCCCGCGATCGTCGTCACCGCCGGACTGGCCCTGGCGTCGACGCAATACGTGATGGACACAATCCATTTCCTACGCCGCGACGCCGAGCGTCTGCGCGAACTGGCTAAAACCCGGGAACGCGAGCGTGACCTGGCGCAGGACGAGATCGTCCGCCGGTTGCAGCAGGAACGCGAACTTGGACGCGAGAAAGTGCAGTTCGAGGCGCAGCTTGCCGCCTACGAAAAATATGCGGCGCTGGCGCAACTCGCGCTCGGCGCCGCCCACGAAATCAATAATCCCCTGCTCGGCATCCAGTCGCACCTGGAACTGGAACTGAAGAATCTAAGCAATTCCCCACCC
>JBOGLI010000424.1:0-7667 GCA_050746165.1 Terriglobales bacterium
ACAATGCCGTCGCCAAAAAAAGTGGAGATTCGCACCTTGGTGCGGTCAATGAATTGGTCTGGGATGATGAAGTCGGTCGGCTTGTGCTCCAGCTTGAGGGAGCCGACCGCGGAGAGCGAGATGATCCGCTCCACGCCCAGGATCTTCATGCCGTAGATGTTGGCGCGAAAGTTCAACTCATGCGGGAGGATGCGATGGCCGCGCCCGTGACGGGTCAGAAACGCCACGCGCCGGCCTTCCAGCGTGCCGAGCACGTACACGTCCGACGGATCGCCGAACGGCGTTTCGAGTTTCACTTCTCTTGTGTCGGTAATGCCGGGCATCTGGTAGAGCCCGCTGCCGCCGATGATTCCAATTTCCGCTTCTGCCAAGGAGCACTCCAGAGTGGTGTGGGGAAAGGCAGATTATACCGGAGCACCGGCGTGTCGCCAGTCACGCCGGCCCTGACCGTGGCACTGGCGTCTCGCCCGTCACTCGTACCGCAGCGCTTCCATCGGATCTGTGCGTGCGGCGCGCAGCGCGGGAATATAGCTCGCCAGCAGCGCCACTGCCCCAAGCACCACGCAGACCATGATGTACGTGGCTGGATCGCGCGGCGGAATTTCATACAACAGGGTGGCGATCACCCGCGCCAAGGCCAGCGCGCCGGCGACGCCGAGCGCAATCCCGAGAATCGTCAGTTGCACTCCGCGGCTCAACACCATCGCCAACACTCTCGTCCGCGAAGCTCCTAGTGCCATCCTTACCCCGATTTCGTGCGTGCGCTGCGTGACGGAATATGCAATGACGCCGTACAGGCCAATGGCGGTGAGCAGCAGTGCAACAACGGCGAAGATCGCCAGCAGGATGGCCTGAAACCGCGCGCGACCGAGGTCCAGGGCGAGCCAGTCCCCCATCGTGCTCACGTCGTACAGCGGCGCTTCCGGGTCCATCGACTGCAGAATTTTGTTGATGTCCGGAGCTATTGCATTCGGGTCGCCTGAGGTGCGCACGACCACCGTCGGCACACTCCATATCAGCTGCGGAAAGGGAACGTAGTAAGCAGGTCCCGGCGGATCGGTCAGCACACTGCTCCGAATATCACCGACCACGCCAATGACCTCACGCGTTTCGTAGTTCTCTCGCGCCTTGCCTTCGCCCGCTCCAATCTTGATCATCTGCCCGATCGGGTCCTCATGCGGGAAATATTTCTTTGCCAATGCCGCGGAGATGATCATCACCGGCTTCGAATTGCGCTGGTCGCGTTCATCGAAGGTACGGCCCCCTAGCAGCGGGATTTTCACGGTTTCAAAGAACTGCGCCGTTACGGCGTGAAAATCGGCGCCCGGCTGCTGCGCTGGTGGCACTGGGTGCCTCAGAATATTGAAGTAAATTCCCCACCCGTCATTCCCGCCCATAGGCAATGGCATGGCGCCGCCCGCGCTGATCACTCCCGGCATTGTGCGGACCCGCGCCAGAAAATCGGAAACGAAGCGGTCCATCTGGTCCGGTTTGTAGCGGGTCTTGCTGAGATCAAAATCGGCGGTGAGTACGTGATGCGGGTCGATGCCCATGTCGGCCCGCGACAGCCGTGCAAAGCTGCGCAACAGAAGACCCGCTCCAACGAGCAGCATGACTCCCAACGCCGTTTGCGCCACGACGATGGCCGACCGCAGGCGATTATGCGCCGGCCCGGCGGTGGACGTCCGGCCGCCTTCCCGCATTGTCGCCGCCAAATTCGGCGAAGATACGCGCCACGCCGGCAGCAGCCCAAACACAATCCCCGTCACGATTGTCAGCGCGGCGGTGAATAGCAGAACGCGGAAGTCAATGCCGATTTCCACCGCCCGCGGCAGATTGTCCGGATAGAGTTTCAACAACGCCGACACCGCCCAAGTGGCAATGCCGGCGCCTAGCGCCCCACCCGCAATGGAAAGCACCACCGATTCGGTTACCAACTGCCGCACGATCCGCATCCGCGTGGCGCCCAACGCAGCGCGCGTGGCAATCTCGCGGCCACGTCCCGCCGCGCGCGCCAACAGCAGGTTGGCTACGTTCGCGCAAGCGATCAGCAGAACCAGTCCGACGGCTCCCAGCAGGATCAACAGCGGCGTGCGCGTGCTGCCGACCAGGTGCTGCAACTCTGGACGCGCCACCATGCCGATATGCAAGTTGGCATCGGGATATTCCGAAGCCAGCGCGTGGTAAATCGAAGCTAGATCGGCGTTCGCCTGTGCGACGGTCACACCTGGCTTCAGCCGCGCGATAACAAAAGTCGAGCGGTTGCCGCGCTGTTCCGTCCAAGGCGTATCACCCGGGTTGTCCACTTCCGACTTCCCCGAGAATGTCACCCAAAGGTCGTCCGGTTTCGACCGGGCCACGAACTGGAAGCCGCGCGGCATGACCCCGACGATGGTGTAGCTCTGTCCCTGCAGGTCGATACTGCGCCCGATCACCGACCGGTCAGCATCGAAGTGTTCGCGCCAGAAACGATCACTGATGATCGCCACGAAGTGTCCGGGAGCATCTTCGCCGGGCAGGAAGGCGCGCCCCAGTGCCGGTTGCACTCCGAGCAGCGAGAATAAGTTGGCGCCGACTATCTCCCCTTCCACGTGTAAAGGCGCCCCCGCTCCGGTGACCGTGTAGTCCGAAAAAAAGTACGGAGCGACCGCCTGGAGGGAATGGCTGCGCGCGGCAACGGCGCGGTAGTCGGGATAGGAAAGGTTATGTTCCGGAATCTCGGGAACCCCGTGCTCGCTATCAAACTCGTTGATGGCGACAAGTTGCTCTGGGTTGCGATACGGCAGCGGCCGCAGCAGGACCGCGTTGACCACGCTGAACATCGCCGTCGTGGCGCCGATCCCGAGGGCCAGCGTCAGAATCGCGACAGCGGCGAACCCGCGCGCATGGGCCAGGTTGCGCAATGCATAGCGGACGTCAGTCAGCAGGTTGTGCATACGTGCGCTGCGTGCACTTCCTTCGCCAGCCTAAGTGCTTGATCTGTAATGTCCGGAATCGCTGGCGGCGTGCGCTGCTGGGATGTGGGCGTTCGAATACGGACACCGGATTGCGGCGCTATTTCACAGTCGCTGCCCGGACCTTGGCCGCGTCCGCCTCGTCGATCGATTCCATCACCAGCAGCAAGTCGCCGTGCGTTTCGACGAACACATCCCCCTCGCCCGTCTTCCAATGCGTGGGCACCTGCGCGACATCCGTCGTGCCATTTTCCGGTGGTCCAACCGGCATCACCTGCGGGTAGCGTTTGCTCACCGAACCTGAATAAACGTCGGCAAAACTCGCTTCCGCCTTCGCATCTCCCCAGCGCGTCAGGAATACCATCGCGATGTCCTGCGGCCCAAGTACAGTCTTCTTGTCCTTCCGCTTGACCGCGTAGTAATAGCCGCCGCGCCATCCCGGAAAGATGTCCAACGATTTCAAATGATTTGAAAACTGTTCCGCGATCTCCGCCAGGTCGAATTCACCGATCGACCCCACGTCGTACATCTCCCAATCCTTCCCCAGGATTTTCGCGAAGTCCGGAGGATCCAGCGGCGCCAGGTGCTCGTCCGCGAGATACGCTTTCGGCTCCATCACCTCGCGCGTATTCTGTGGCGGCCGTTGAAAGACGCCCGCGAACGCTTTCTCTATGCTGTCCTTGAGCAGCGTGCGCTCGAAATTCAGCCCATAGGTGTACGGAAAGATCAGCATGCGCTGCAGATATAGGGGCGCGCTCTGATAGACAGGCGAGTCGCCGCCCGACGCCATGCCCGCCTCCATCGCATCGACGATCATTGGCGCGTCCATGATCGTCTTCTTCGCCGGCGCCAGCATCCAGTCGAGCATCACCGCCATTGCCTGGCCTTCGAGCACGGCATGCCGCGCGACCGTCGTCTCATCGTCGGCGATCGTCTCAGCCGGCGTCATGTGCTTCTTGTGGTTCGGTCCCTTGACCCACTTTTCCATCCCGAAGTTCTGGTCCTGCAGCGCATGCGTCAGCTCGTGCGCCAGCACCGGCATCTGCGCTTCGGGCTGCAACCAGCTCAGCAGGTTGACGTACTTCGTCTTCGGATCGTAATAGCCGGCCACCTGCTCGCGCAGCAGCTTCACCAGGAATCCTTCGACATCGAAATCGCGCGGTACGAGCCCGAACTTCTTCAGCACCATCTCGCCGTTCTTCAGGCGCTGCGCGTCTTCGTCCTCCTTCATCTGCTTCTCGACGTAAGCCTGCACCTCGTCGCGATCGATCAGCCGCCGTTTCACCTCGCTCTTGATGGGCAGCCCGCTCATGCTGCTGTCGAATTTCAGTATGCCGTCCACCGCGCCCAGCAGTTCCTTCGCTTCCTCGGGCGTGATCTGATGGTCCGGCGGCGGCGCTTCCGTCTGCACCGGCGGCGCAGGATTCGTCGGCTGGACCGGATGCTGAGCTGTCGTCGGAGGAGCGGGATTCTGCTGCTGCTGGGGCTCCTGGGCGAACGTCAACAACGCACACACGACTACGGCCAGGCAACAAATTCCACCACGGAGGCACGGAGACACGGGGAATCTTCTTCTCTGTTCCGTCTCCGTGCTTCCGTGTCTCCGTGGTGAAAATTCGAAACGCGCTCGCCGCAGGAAATCAAGAATCGAAAATCGAAAATCAAAAATGTTTTTCATCCCCGCACCCGTTTCGCAATCCACTCCGCCACCTCTTTCGTTCCCATGCTTCCGCCGATGTCCTGCGTCCTCTTCCCTTCGCGCACCGCGGCGGTCACCGCTGCTTCGATGCGCAACGCCTCCCCGCGGAAACCGAGGTGGTCCAGCATCATCGCCGCACTCAGGATTGACCCCATCGGGTTCGCGACGTTTTTTCCCGCCAGCGGCGGCGCCGAGCCGTGCACGGGCTCGAACATCGACGTCTTCCCCGGATGAATATTTCCGCTCGCCGCCATGCCCAGTCCCCCATGCAGAGCGGCCGCCAGGTCGGTGATGATGTCCCCGAACATATTGTTGGTAACAATCACTTCCAGCGACTGCGGCTCGCGCACCATCTGCAAACAGAGCGCGTCCACGTACATGTGCTGCGGCGTGATCTCCGGAAATTCGGCGGCGACCAGCTTGAACACCCGCTGCCAGAGCCCACCCGCATAGGTCATCACGTTCGACTTATCCGCCATCAACACTTTCTTGCGACCGTTCGCCCGCGCGTACTCGAAGGCGAAGCGGATTATCCGCTCCACGCCATTGCGTGTGTTGATGTCCTCCTGCGTCGCGACCTCGTCGGCCGTTCCCTGCTTAAACGTCCCGCCCATGTCCATGTACACGCCTTCGGTATTCTCGCGGATGACCGTAAAATTCACGTCCTCCACGCGCGCGTTCTTCAGCGGACAGAGTGATTCATCCAGCAGCTTCACCGGACGGACGTTGGCGTAGAGGTCCATCTTGAAGCGCATGCCGAGCAGGATTTCCTTGGCGTGGATGTTGGTTTTCACCCGCGGGTCGCCTAGCGCGCCGACGAAGATCGCGTCGTAGTCGCGCTCGAGCATGGCAAAGCCGTCCGGCGGGATGGTGGTACCGTCTTTCAGGTAGCGGTCGGCCGACCAATCGAATTCCATGAACTCCACCGCCGCGCCGCTCGCCTCGACCACCTTCAGCGCCTGCGGAATCACTTCCTTGCCGATGCCGTCTCCCGGAACGACGGCGATTTTCTTCTTCGACATGCGAACGAATTTAGCAGATGCGCCGCGACAGAGTGGTCAGTGCTCAGTGTTCAGTGATCAGGTGGTGCTCCTGACGTTGCGGTCATGCCTCCTGATCACTGATTACTGATTACTGATCACTCGCCTTTATAATCAAGTGTTCGCCCTATGTCCCGCACTCCTCTGTACGACCAACTCGTAGCCTCCGGCGGCCGCATGTCCGAGTACCTCGGCGTCGAGCAGGCGTCATCGTTCGGCGACGCGCGCCGCGAATACGTCGAGCTGCGCTCCGGCTGCGGTGTGTACGACCTCGGCTGGCGCTCCAAGCTGGTCCTCACCGGCTCCGACCGCACCCGCTGGCTCAACGGCATGGTCACTAACAATATCCGCGACCTCGCCCTGAACCATGGCAATTACAACTTCCTGCTCAACGCGCAGGGCCGGATCCTGGGCGACTTGTATGCCTACAATCGCGGCGACTACATCCTCATCGACACCGCCGCCTGGCAGGCGCCCGCGGTCAAAGAGACCTTCGAGAAGTTCATCATCATGGACGACGTCGAGGTCACCGACGCCAGCGACAAAATCACCTCGCTCGCCGTGCAGGGTCCCCGCGCGCGAGAGATATTGCTCGACGCCGGCGTGAATTTCGCGGATGTCGATCCGATGCAGGTGCAGGACGTCGCCTGGAACGACGCCGGCATATCCGTCACGCGCATGATCAGCGACGTCGCGCGCACCTACGAAATCTGGCTGACGCCCGCGGCCGCGCCATCGTTGTGGGAGGCGCTCGTGCGCGCAGGTGCAAAGCCGGTCGGAACCGAGGCGCTGGAGATGTTCCGCGTCGCTGCCGGCGTCCCGCGCTACGGGCAGGACATCACCCAACGCTACCTGCCGCAGGAAACGGCGCAGGATTCGGCGCTGAATTTCAGCAAGGGTTGTTACGTCGGGCAGGAGATCGTCGAGCGCATCCGCTCCCGCGCCCTGCTTCACCGCAGTTTTATCGGTATCATCATCGACGGCCCGGCTCCATCCAGCGGCGCAAAGGTGCAGTTGGATGGAAAGGATGTGGGCGAGATTACCAGCGCTGTTACCGTTCCCGCCGGCGATCGCGATTTGACGTTGGCACTCGGCTATCTGCGCACCGAGGCGCAAGCGCCCGGAGCGGAACTCAGAGCGGAAGAAAGCAGAGCGCGCGCGACACAAATTCCCTTTCGCGAAGTGGGTGGCCCACCCTAGCCGGTCTTGCTAGTGGTGGGATTCTCAGATTTCAGGAGAGCAGTCGTAATGGCCGAAAACAAGAAATCAGAATTCACCGTCACCGACCGCCGCCGTTTCACCTCCGAAGGCGAAAGCAGCGCGTCGGAACCCGAGAGTGTCGAATCCGACCGTAGCACCGGCGTCCCGCCGGTCACGCCGGAACCCGAAGCTGCCGACCGTAACGCGGGCGTCTCGCCTGCCACGCAGAACTCTGCACCCGAGCAGGACGTGCCCCCTCCTCCTTCCCCCGAGGAGCGCCAGGCGCAGCACGATGCGTTCAAAGCGTCGAGCAAGCAGTTGGACGATGCGCTCGCCGGCAAGCTCGGCGAGGGCCGCACCGCCAAAGATTTCGAGGTCAGCTTCGAACGTTTCGTCGCCTCGCTCTATATGTCCGCGCTCGTGCAACTCGGCCTCGTCCACGAGCAGGGTGGACAGCCGCAGGTGGATCTGATCGGCGCGCGCCAGTCGATCGACACGCTCGGCATGATTTCCACGAAAACCAAGGGCAATCTCGACGCGCGTGAGGAGAACCTGCTGCAGAACTGTCTCTACGAGCTGCGCATGGCCTACGTCGACGTGACCAATATGCTGACCAAGCCTCCCGAGCCCGGCAAAGGACCGGGCATCGGCGGACCAATTCCGTTTCCTAAGAAGTGATCAGTGTTCAGTGTTCAGTGATCAGCAGGGAGCCTTCGGAACACCGCGTCGCAACGGAAACTGGATAAAGCACCTCCTGATCACCGACCACTGATC
>JBOGLI010000425.1:0-2051 GCA_050746165.1 Terriglobales bacterium
AAGACCCGATCTTGCGACCGGGCATTCGGGGAACAGCGGCTTGCTCAACTTAGTTTCAAGCCCCTGTTTTGCTTGAAACTAAAACTCGAAACTGAAACTCTCTTTACTGCTTGCCGAACCGCGCCGCCTCCATCGAGTCGCGCGTTCCGTCGTTCGTGCCGGTGATGCCCTGCACGCGCAGCTTGAAATCGTCCGGGTTCGACGCGTTTTCCAGCGCCGTGTCGTACGCGATCAGCCCCTGCGTGTACAGCCAGTACAACGACTGGTCGAAGGTCTGCATGCCGTATTGCGAAGTTCCGGCGGCGAGCGCTTCCTTGATGGCGCGCGTCTTTTCCGGCGTGATGATGCATTCGCGAACATAGCCGGTCGAAATCAGCACTTCCACGGCGGGCACGCGGCCCGAGGCATCGCAGCGCCGCACCAGGCGTTGCGAGATGACCGCGCGCATGACCGCCGCAAGCTGGAGCCGGATCTGCTTCTGCTCCGGCGGCGGGAAGACGGAGATGATGCGGTTGATGGTTTCCACCGCGTCCAGCGTATGCAGGGTCGAGAACACCATGTGGCCGGTTTCGGCGGCGTGCAGCGCCGTCTCGATTGTTTCCAGGTCGCGCATTTCGCCGACCAGGATGACGTCCGGGTCCTGGCGGAGGCTGGCGCGCAGCGCCGATCCGAACGACGGCGTATCCACGTCCACCTCGCGCTGGTTGACGAACCCCTTCTTGTCGCGGTGCAGGAATTCGATCGGGTCCTCGATCGTCATGATGTGCTCGGGACGCGTCGAATTGATGCGATCGATCATCGCCGCCAAGGTCGTCGATTTACCGGAACCGGTCACGCCCGTCACCAGCACCAGCCCGCGTGGCATGTCGCAGATCTGCTCGATGATCTTCGGCATGTACAACTCGTCCAGCGGCCGGATCTTGGTGGGAATCACGCGCAGCACCAGTCCAACGTTGCCGCGCTGCTGGAAGACGTTCACGCGGAAGCGGCCCAGTCCGGCCACTCCATACGCCATGTCGAGTTCCGCCGCTTCTTTGAACTTCTGTTTCTGCCGGTTCGACATCATGCTGAAGGCCATGCTCAGCATGTCTTCGGCCGAGACACGTGGCTGTTCGCTGATCGGCACCAGGTCGCCGTCGATGCGCACGTGCGGAAAATTCCCGACCTTCAGGTGTAAGTCGGAAGCTTTGCGTTCCATCGCAATACGGAGGAGGTCGTCAATTTGCATGGCTGTTTCCGGAAATTAGCTGAATTGAGCCGGAACGTTATCACGGAGTAGGGGCGAGGGACAAGGGGCGAGGGGCGAGGTCTCCGGGCGAAAAACGCCACGGATAACACGGATTCAGGCAGTTAAACATTAAATGGCTTGATCCGTGGGGATCTGTGTTATCCGTGGCCTGCTTTGCTTTCCTCGCCCCTCGTCCCTCGCTCCTTGCCCCTATTCTCCCTGCTCAAAGCTGATTGCCATGATCATCGAATCAAGTTCGCCGGCGGCATCGTTCCTTTTCTTTTGCAGCCCGGCGATCTCGTTGCGCAGCGCCGCCAGCCGGTCCTCCTGGCCGTTGAGTTCGCGCGTGTAGCGCTCCACCAGCGCCTTTTCCTCCGCCGTACCGCGAAGCGCCTTCATGTTTTCGCGGACGCGTCCCTGGTCGGCGCCGATGGAATCGATCTCCTGCTGCCGCTGCTGCAGATCGGTTTCCAGGCCGCCGATCTCCGCCTTTTTCAGCAGAATCGTGCGCAATTCCTGCTCGAGTTCCGGCGTGATCGCGCGTTGCGTCGAAAAGTAGCTCAACTGGTCCGGCGTCAACGACGACAGCGCGACCGTGCTCGTATCGGGCCGCACTTCTTTCACGTCCAGCTTGGCAGTTGAATTGGCGTCCACTTTAACCGCGAAGCGGTAGTACGACGCGGTTGTCTCCTCTGGCTTGAGGCCATCGACCAGTTTCCACCCCGGGCGCACCGGATGCTCGATGACGATCTCGCGCGCCGTGGTATCGCTGTTGTGCACCACGTATTCGCGTTCCGACCGCTGTTCGCGCGTGATCCACATC
>JBOGLI010000426.1:0-5980 GCA_050746165.1 Terriglobales bacterium
CCATGGAGCAGATCACGCCCCCGGCGATGGTCATCCGCAACGATCATCCGAAGCTCGCGGTTGAGCCGACTGTAGTGGTTCCTCCGCAGGTACACATCGCGCAGGCCGCGCTGCCGAATTTCGGTGATCCCAAGGCCGTGATTCCTTCGGGACCACCCTCGAACGGCGTCGGTTCGGGCGGCGGCATTGGTTCCGGCTCCGGCGGCGGTATCGGCAGCGGTACCGGCCCCGGCGTTGGTCCCGGCCGCGGCGGTGGCATGGGCGGTGGCATATTCAAGGTTGGCGGCGGCGTTTCCGCTCCGCGCGCCATCGACACGCCCGATCCCGAGTACTCCGAGGAAGCGCGTAAGGCGAAGTACCAGGGCACCTGCGTGCTGTGGCTGATCGTTGGCCCCGATGGCCGTCCGCGCGATGTGAAGGTCGCCCGGTCGCTGGGCATTGGCCTCGACCAGAAGGCAATTGAAGCGGTCCGCAACTGGAAGTTTGAACCGGCCATGAAGGACGGTAAGCCGGTGGCGGTACAGATCAACGTCGAAGTTAATTTCCGGCTGTATTAATTGTGTGGTCCCGGCTGCCCTCAGCCGGGACAAAGCGAAAGTCAAACAACTTCCGCTCAGCCGAAATTAAAGGGAGAAGCCAACCAGCTTCTCCCTTTCTCATTCAACAATCAAAAATCGAAAATCAAAAATCGGAGATCGAATAAGACCTGTGGGGCCCGGCGCCCGCCCGAGGGTGCCCCGGGTAAGCCCGGGTTTGGCTTACCCGGGGGTTTTCTCTTCCTCGCCGGGCCTGCACCTGAACGACCGTAAATCTCGAAGGCCGCGGCCGCCCTCGGTCGCGGCTAACAAATCCAGCCGGCATTTTCATCCGTTCCTCAGTGGAACCCCCATTCCATATCCGACTGCTCTGATTCCATCTGGCGACCGGCGACTGGCGGCTGTTTTCCTGTCAAGCCCCTCTCATGTCACAAATCCGCGTAACTCTCTCTTTCGACGGCAAATCGAGTTCAGCAAATCGCTTCCGGATTCCCCCCTCCAATCTGCTATCCTGAAATTAGAGAGTAGAAAAAGAAAAGCTCGCCCTCGCCGGCGAGCTTTTTCTTCCCCTGCGTACCCCTGCGGTGAACAGGTCTTCGTTCGCGTGCCTTTGCGCCCTTTGCGGTGAAAGGTTTTCGGCCTTCCTTTCCCGAAGACTGACGACTGAAGACTGACGACAGGTTTGCGCCCTTTGCGGTTGATCACGTTAAACTTCTCAGCTGCAACGACTTCGGCCAAATTGCTCTTGGGACTCTTCGGATAACCCCGCCAAACTCTTGGGACACGCCGGTTGTCCCCTCGTAACTCATTGAATCTACTAGGGCGCAACAGAGAAGAGGGTATTTACGCCGCAGTTGTTGCCACCCTGGTAACTAGCGACGGGCGCCGCCTACAATCAAAAATCAGAAATGCTTTTCGCCCGCACGAACTCCTAACTACCAACTCCTAACTACTTTCTCGCATTCGCGAACAGCTTCCTCATATTCTCCGCCGCCGGGCGCGTGCAGCATTCGCCTTGCGGGATGGGCGCGCCGTGCGGGCACGTCGTCGGATGTCCGAGGAACGAGCAGATCCTCTCGGTCGCCTCGGGTGACAGGATGTGCTCGAACTTGCACGCCTGCTCCTCGACTTCGGCCTCATCTTCCATGCCGAAGCTCTCGGTAAAGAGACGCTCGGCGAGGCGGTGGCGGCGAATGACGTCCTCGGCCCGCTTTCGACCACGTTCGGTGAACTCGACCATGGTCGTGCCGTCCGCGGGAATCTCGCCGCTGTAGATCATTATGTCGTGGCACGGGTTCGCGACGTGCTTGTGCCCGTGCGGGGCGTCGGGGTGGGGAATTGCGCGCACCAGTCCAAGCTCGACCATGCGCTCGATCGCGATGGCCGTCGGCAGCGTTCCCGGGCCGTGCACTTCCATGCGCTCGATCTCGGCCACTTCGGCATGTTCCTGCAAGACCCAGATCTCTTCCAGGACTTCGTCGTACTGCTCGTCGTCCTTGAGCGAGAAGACTTCGCTATGCGCGATCTTGCCGTGATGCAGCTCGATGCGGCGGTCCGCCATTCGCGCCACCACCGGATCGTGCGTCACCATGACGATGGTCCGGCCCTGCGCGTGAAGATCGCGCAGCAGGCGCATGACGAGTTCCTCATTGTGCGCATCCAGGTTGCCGGTGGGCTCGTCGGCCAGGATGATTTTTGGATCGTTGATGAGCGCGCGCGCGATGCAGACGCGCTGCTGCTCGCCTCCGGAAAGATGCGCCGGCAGGTGAGAGGCCCGCTCGCGCAGTCCCACGCGATCGAGCGCCTCCAGCGCTTCCTTTTCGTCGGTCATGCTGTGGAAGTACTGCGCCAGCATGACGTTCTCCAGCGCGGTGAGGTAGGGGATGAGATGAAACTGTTGGAACACGAAGCCGATCTTCTCCGCGCGAACTCGGTTCAACTCCGAGCCGCTGATCTCGGCCACGTTCTCGCCGTCGAGCCAGATTTCGCCCGAGCTTGGCCGGTCGAGGCAGCCGATCAGGTTCACCAGCGTCGATTTGCCAGAGCCCGAGGGACCCATCATTGCCAGCCACTCGCCCGCTTCCACGTGCAACGACACGTTGTCGAGCGCCTTCACCACGCCGCCGCCGTCTTCCTGCGCCGGGTATTGACGCTTCACATTGACCAGCCGAATCATTTCACTCTCCCCTCAGGATCGTCGCCGGCTGCACCCTGCGCAGCAAGCTGATCGGCAGCACCGCCGACACTAGCGCGACTGCGACGCTGCCCGCCAGTACCAGCGGAAGCACGCTCCAGCGCGGCTGCACCGCCGCATGAAAATTCACCCGCCCAATCCAGGCCGCAACCGCCAGCCCGGCGGCGAACCCGGCCACGGCGCCTGCCGCGCCCAGCGTTGCCGCCTGCGCCGCGAAGAAGCTGTTGATCAAGCGCTCGGAAGCGCCCAGCGCCTTCATGATGGCAAAATCGCGGCGCCGGTCCAGCACCCACGCGGTCAGCGTCGCCAGCACACACAGGATTGCCGTGAGGATGATGAGCGCGATTGCCGCCAGCAGCGCCGCCCGCGTCTTACCCAGCACCCGCGCTTCACCTTCCACGATCTGCCGCACCGGACGGACTTCAGGGTGGCCCACCCTAGCCGCTTTTGCTAGGGTGGGGCTTACGTCATTCTGATCAAACGCAGCACTGAGTGCTGCCAATGTTGTTTCAATCTCCTTCGGCGAGCCGCCCGCGCCGATCTCGATGGTCGAAACCGGCGAGCCTGTCCACTGCTCGAATTCGTTCAGGTCGAGATACACACGGCTGTCTTCTTCGGCGCCCGTCTGCACCGTCCCCGCCGTGTGCACCTGAACGTCATGGCCATCAAAGCTCAACGTGAAGTCGTGCCCCAGTTGCTTCGCCGCCTTCACGCCGACCAGCGCTGAAATGCCTTGGCGTTCCTGTGCGTCCTTTGCGGTTAAAGCCGGCCACGAGGAAACCGCCCAGTACGCATCGAGCTTCTTAACCCGATCGAAATCCGTTCCCGCGACGACGATGGGCGTGCCGTCCTTCGTCCTGGCGACGGCATAGGCGAACGGAACCGCGCTCCCGCGGCCGCTCAGCGTCTTCTCCACCTGCGCGAGCGCGTTCTGCGGCAGCGCCTGCCCGTCGTGCGCCACGACGACGATGTTCGCCCCGTAACTGCGAAACTCCTTTTGCAGCTTCGATTGCACATCGACATACAGCGTCATCATGGCCGTCGCTACGGTCGCCGCCACCGCCACCGCCATGAGCGCCGAAGCCGTCCGTCCGGGCTGTGCCAGCGACGCCCGCATCAGCATCCGCACAAACATTCTGGTCCGGCTGCCGGACCGCAGCGCTGGCGTTCCGCCGGTCACATGGATGGTTGAGTTCGCGCTCACGCGTCCCCCCTGAGCGCCATGACTGGATCGAAACGCATCGCTTTGCGGATCGATGCCGCGCTTCCGGCAAATGTCACCAGCACCGCCAACCCCAGCACGATCGGCAACAGTACCGGTTGTACGGCCACGCGCGACTGAAATACCCACATCCCGATTTGCTGTGCCATGGCATTGCCGGCGACGTAGCCGATGCCGCCTCCAATGACGGCCAGCAACAAAGCTTCCATGAAGAAGAACGTCGCCACCGACAGGTTTCCCGCGCCCAGCGCCTTCATCAGCCCGACTTCGCGCCGCCGCTCGAAGATCGCCGTCGCCATCGCCGCGCTCACGGCCAGCGCCGACGCCAGCAGCGCCGCCAGCGTGACCAGCAACATCAGCCCCTGGATCTTCTCCAGCACAGTGCCTTCGTTCTGCGCGACCTGGCGGATCTGTTCTGCGTGCGAGTGGGGAATCGCCTCCTGCAACTGGAAGGCGATCGAGTTCGCATAAGGCGAGCAGTACCAGCGATCGTGGTCGGTCGGAGACATCGCGTTCGGATCGCGCCGCGCGAATTCGTCTTCCGGCTTGGTCAGAGCGCTGACGTACACCTTCTTCACCGCGCCGGCGCGCCCGAGCATTTGTTGCGCGACGGCAAGTGGCGTAACGATCTGTCCGTCCTCCGCTCCTCCGCTGGAAAGCACTCCCACGACCTTCAGATTGCGTCCGTTGACTTGGATCGTATCGCCCGGCTTCTTCGCCAATTCCGACGCCAGCTTCTCGCCGACGAGCACCTCAGCGGAATCGTCCTTCGGCCAAGCGCCGTTGACCTTCCAGTACGGGTACACCTTCTCCGCGCCGGTGGTGAACTGCTCGTCGCCGTATTTCAATTGCTTGCTGAAGTAGGTTCCCACGAGCGCCGTCTGTTTCCCGTCCACGGTAACGTTGACCGGAAGCACCGGAGCAAACGCCAGGATGTTGTGCGCCCAGAAGGTGCCCTTGATCTTCGGCAAGTCGGCTTCGTTCAGGAATGAGCCATCGCCGGCGGGTTTCAGGTTCACGCCGCCGATTTCGACGTCCAGGGTGTCGGTGTCCGGCGTGACCACCAGGTTTGCGCCGTAGGTGCGCAGCTCGCGGTTGATCTTGTCGCCGATGTCGGTCGCGACCGCAATCATCGCCGTCGCCACCGCCACGCCGAGCGCGATCGACACGCCCGCCAGCAGTTTTCGCCGCCGCTGCCTCCGAAATGATTCGTACACTACGCGCGCAAACATTCAGTTAGCCTTCGAGGAAACTTCGTGTCCTTCGTGTGAACCTGGATTACCTCTATCGTGTTCCGTGTTTAGTGTTTCGGAACCGAAATACGGAACACGAGACACGAAATACGTCACTTCTTAAACCATTTCACGTCCGCCGCCAGATCCGATTCGGCGATGACGATCTCCGACCCGTCCTCCGCCGACTTCAACGGGATCGGATTGCAGCCGCCCGCTTCGCCAACGGAATTCGTATTGATCGGCGCCGAGCAGTTCTTGCAGATGATCTGGTTGCCGTTCTTGTAGAAACCCACGGCACCGCAGATCTCGCAGGCGTCCAGCACGCTGACCACCTTGCCGTCCGGCTTCTTGTAGAGCAGGAAGCGCACTTCGTGCCCGTTGACGTTGGCTTGGAAGCGGTGCAGGTCATCATCGGAAACTTGCGAGACCGGGATATGGACCTGGTGATTGGTGAAGGTCAGCTCCGTTGCCGGCGAGAGCGCGTTTGCGCTCTTCGCGTAGATGAACTGCGCCGTAACCAGGAAAATGAAGATGAAGGAACTGGCGTACACCGCCGCCGCCCAACGGCGCTCCCGGCGCGCGCTCCACTGCGCCTTGCGAATTTCCGCCTTGCTTGCGTCCGCTGCGACCACCGGTTGCCGCCGCCGCGCCTCGAACAGGATCATCATTCCCGCCAAGGCAAGGATGGTCACGAAAAAGAACAAGTCGTTGCGCACGATCGGCCCGATCAGCGCCATCTCCTGCTTGGAGGAGGGAAGAACCCCATTTTCGGAAAGCTCGTGTAGCCCGGAGA
>JBOGLI010000427.1:0-2071 GCA_050746165.1 Terriglobales bacterium
TAGAGCGGCTTGTGTCGTTTGGAACGAAGGCTTAGGGAAACAACACCACAAACAGTTGTGCTAATTTGTGCTACTAACCCGCAAGTACTGTGAATTTTGTTAATCGTGTGAGTTGCATAATCAGCAACTTCCGCGTTTTCAATAGCCGCCCGAACACAGTTAGTAAACACCAGGCAGCCGTGCGATCGTACACGATATTCTCCGGTTATTCGCCGGTTTCTCCCGGCTTTAATTGGACTACTATGGGTTTCGTCCCTGTTTTCCACCGAATTTCCCGTTGACATTATCAGACGTTTGCCCGACATTGTGCACCAAGCTTGTTACTTGTGAACCCACCCTAGCGAAAACCGCGCTAGGGTGGGCCACCCAAGACAAGCGGGTGCCGGCTCTGGCATCTTCCACAACCTGAATGGCAACCACACTCGCGCCGGTCGATTCCCGGGAAGTGGTCAGATGCGATCGCTGTCAACTGGTTCAGTTTCGCCCCAACGCCAATATATGCCGCCGCTGCAAGATCTCGCTCGACGATGAGCCCGAGCCCGAGATTGCGCAGCCGTTGCAGATGCCCGAGCCGGTCGTCATGCACCGGCAGGGATTGCAGGTCGCGTTGGCGATCCGCAACCTGAGGCAGCGAAGCGGACTTTCACAACGTCAACTCGCGCTGCGCATGCAAGTGCCGCGCACTTACGTCTCCAAGATCGAGAACGAGAAGGCAACACCAACACTGTCGTCGCTGGAGCGGCTGGCGAAAGCGCTGGAAGTGCCGGTCACCGAGCTGATCCTCGGCGGCATGGCCGGACGCGAGGCCGAAATGCGCGACCTGACACAGGACACGTTCATCGCCGAGCTGATCCCGTTCCTGGGCAAGCTGAACGGAATGCAGTGGCAGAGCGTGCTCTCGCAGATGCGCGATCTTGCCACGCATCCGAGACGGACAGCGTAATCGGATTTGCGCGACGGCGGCGGTTGTAAACTCCGTGCAATGGCACGTCTGATTTGCACCGTCGCCGTTTTGCTATGCCTGCTCGCCGGATCCGCACCAGCGCAAGAGCCCTCGCTCGCCGAGAAGCTCGGCTATCCCAAAGACGCGCGGCTGCTCATCATCCAGTCCGACCTGGCAATGATGCATTCGACCGACCGCGCCGCCTTCGAGGCGCTGGAGAAGCACTGGATTACATCGGCGACGATCATCGTTCCCTGTCCTTGGTTTCCCGAGGCAGCGGCCTTTGCCCGCTTGCACCAAGGCGACTACGGTTTGCACCTGGCGTTGAACAGCGAGTGGGAAGCGTATCGCTGGGGACCGGTATCGGCGCGCGCGGCGGTTCCTTCCCTGCTGGATAAGGATGGCTACTTTCCCCCGCTGACCTCAGACGTAGTTACGCACGCCAAGCCGGAGGAGGTCGAGCGCGAGTTGCGGGCGCAGATCAAGAAGGCGCGCGCGGCGGGCGTTCCCGTCACTCACCTCGACGCGCACATGGAAACCCTGTGGGCCTCGCCGATGCTGATGGACATCTACAAGCGCGTCGGGCGTGAGTACGGGTTGCCGGTGCTGCTGCCGGATGGGCCGGTGAAGGACATCCAGATCGGAACGGGCGTTCCCAACGACCGGTGGCTCGACTGGTACAAGAAGCGTCTGGCGGCGCTCGGGCCGGGCGTCTATCAACTCACGCTGCACCTCGGCTACGACGACGAGGAGGCCCGCGGCGCGACGGGAGACAAGCCCTGGGGTGCGGCGTGGCGTCAGCGCGATTGGGACATGCTGCGGGGCGAGGAGTTTCGACAGTTTTTGCACGAGCAGAAGTTCATTCTGGTCACCTGGCGCGAACTTTCAAAAGCAATAAATGAATGAAGAATGAAGAAGTCAGAATGAAGAATGGAAGACGCAGTGCGTATGTTTTTGTCGAATTTTTCATTCTTCATTCTTAATTCTGACTTCTTCATTCTTCATTCCCAAGCACGCGGGCGAAGACCTCGCGGTCCACGTTGCCGCCGGAGAGAACGATCCCGACACGCTGTCCTTTGCACTTTTCACGTTCCTGCAGAAGCGCGGCTAGTGCCGCCGCGCCGGCGC